>JAZSIN010000159.1:0-1904 GCA_045533845.1 Eubacteriales bacterium
CCGCTTTGCAAAAGAGGAAAAGGCACTTTTCCGCCTTCTGTTTATGCACGACAGAACGGGCGAGGATCTGTCGCCGTCAATGGATTTCGAGAAGGCTGTACAAATGATCAGAGAGGCAAACGGCGTGACGGTCGAAACGGCGCGACTGATACCCCTCGAAACATGGACCTCGGTACACGGAATCGGAACGATGCTCGCGACTTCATTTTTATCCCTTGAGTGGGAGCTGATCAGTGATATATTGACCGACGTCTATCAAAGTATCCGCGCGCGCCACGTAAGAAAGGAGGAAACGAAATGATCGCGATCGAAGTGAAGGCGCTGACGAAGCGCTATCGGGACGTCGTCGCCGTCGACGACTTGTCACTCTCCATAGAGGAGGGCGAGCTTTTTGCGCTCCTCGGCGTCAACGGCGCAGGGAAGACTACGACCGTGAAGATGCTCTCCTGCCTGACATCTCCTACCTCGGGCGACGCCTTTGTCCTCGGGAAAAGCGTAAGAGAGGACCCCGCCGCCGTCAAGGCGCTGATTGCCGTCTCCCCGCAAGAGACCGCCGTCGCGTCCGGACTCACGGTACTCGAAAACCTCGAACTCATGTGCGGAGTCCACGGCTTTTCAAAGGAAAAACGAATCAAAAAAACGAATGATCTGATCGAGCTCCTCGGGCTTCAGCCGGTGAAGGATCGGAGGGCAGGGAAGCTGTCGGGTGGCTATAAGCGGCGGCTCAGCATTGCGATGGCGCTGATCAGCGAACCGCGTGTCCTCTTTCTCGACGAGCCGACGCTCGGACTCGACGTGATCGCGCGAAGCGATCTGTGGGATCTCGTCCGCAGACTGAAGGGAAGGGTCACGATCGTCCTCACCACGCACTATATGGAGGAGGCAGAGGCGTTGTCCGATCGTATTGCCATTATGAGAGACGGGAAGCTCCTTGTCTCGGATACTGCTGAAGGGATCAAGAAATTAGCGGGAGCAGACCGCTTCGAAGAAGCCTTTATCCGCGTCGCAAAGGGGGGGACGGAATGAGAGCCTTGGCATTTGCAAAACGAAATACAAAGGAGCTTCTCCGCGACCCCCTGAACCTCTCGTTCGGGCTCGGCTTTCCGCTCATTCTGTTGCTCCTCCTCAGCGCGATTCAGGCGAACGTTCCTGTAAGTCTCTTTGAGATCGCGCATCTGACCCCGGGCGTCACCGTCTTCGGGCTTTCCTTCCTCACCCTCTTTTCGGCAACGCTCATTGCAAAGGACAGGCAAAGCGCCTTCCTGCAGAGACTTTATACCACGCCGATGACGCCCCTCGATTTTTTCCTCGGCTATATGCTCCCGCTCCTTCCGATCGCGGTCGGACAGAGCGCCGTCTGCTACGTAGCCGCATTCCTCCTCGGGCTCGAGTGGAGCGTGAACGTCCTCCTTGCGATCATCTTCGTTTGCCCGATCTCGCTATTCTATATCGCGCTCGGACTGCTTTTCGGAAGCATTCTGACCGATAAGCAGGTCGGCGGCATCTGCGGCGCATTGCTCACGAATCTCTCCGCGTGGTTGTCGGGCACGTGGTTCGATCTCGAGCTCGTCGGAGGCGCGTTCAAGCGGATCTCGTACCTCCTGCCGTTCGTTCACGCGGTCGATCTCGAGCGCGCGGTGCTGTCGGGTGATCTCGCGTCTTCGCTCCCGCACCTCTTGTGGGTGGTCGGATACGCCGTAGCCCTCCTCGCTTTCGCCGTCCTGCTGTTTTTGAGACAAATGAAACGGCAGTAAAAGTATGAAGCCCGTTTTTTAAAACAAAAGACACTGAATAGAAAAAGAGCCGCCCTTGCAGAATTCTCTCTACAAGGGCGGTTTTTTATTTTTTGTTCAGCGTTCCTACCGAATTACTTCAGTGCTGCCTGAGCTGCTGCGAGGCGAGCG
>JAZSIN010000121.1:0-7200 GCA_045533845.1 Eubacteriales bacterium
GACATGGCTACGATCCGACTTGAAAGAGCGCCAGAATATACTGGTTGCCCGAGATCGCGGTCAGCCACTTGAGCACGTAGCCCATTGGAATGTTAATGATATCCCATATACTCAAAATTTTCCTCTTTTCTCGCGTAGAAACAGCCTACGCGCACCTAATCGGAGCTGCCGTCGGAATTCGTGTCCGACGTTCTCCCTTCTTTCGGGTCGGCATATTGATCCGCTTCCCTTTCCTTTTTATGTTCCTGTCTGTTCGCGTACTTCGGTACTCTTACGGGAAAACGGTCAAATCCCCTCTCGGGAACGGGATCGTATCCCGAAGCGCAAAAGGGATTACAGCGCAGAACGCGCCATACGGTAAGAGCGAAGCCGACGAAAAATCCACGTTTCTGAAATGCCTCGAGGGCATAGGCAGAGCAGGACGGCGTAAATCGGCAGCAGGGCGGCTTCAACGGTGAGATGAAGCGTCTGTAAAATCGGATCAGCCGGATCATGATGTGTTTCATTGTGTGGGGGTATCCTTCTTCGGCTCCCCGCTCGTTTCCTTCAGCATATCGAGCTTACGGAACGCATAGCGAAGCTCTCGCAGGGCGTCGGTGCTTTTCACGTCAGCGGCTCTCGGATAGGGGCTGATCACGATGAGATAGCCCGTTTTGAGGTCTCCCTTCACCGCATCGTATCCTGCGCGCAGGATGCGCTTGACGCGGCTTCTCTGCACCGCACCGCCGACCTTCTTCGTGACCGAAAGCCCGAGACGGTTGCGAAGCCTGTGCATAGGATCCTCCTTTTTCAGTCGCTCCGCCGCGTAATCCCGAAGGACGTACACGGAAAGAAGCCTCCCGCTGAAGCGCTTTCCCTTTCGGAAGGTCTTGAGATAGAGATGATTTTCCTTGATCGACGGATTCTTCATTCTGTCTCCCCCCTCCCTTTCTCTCTCTGTTCTCTCGTTGTTTCCCGTACAGTGTGGATTCGGCGGGAAACGCCCGCCGTTCGTTTGACTTTCTACTCTGTCCGCGGGCAAAAGCCCCAAACAGAGAAACAGAGGCCAAGGGCGCTCGCTCTTATTTCGCGTAACGTCCGTGACCTCTTACGGTATCTGACCGCAGATCTAAGATCAGTAGGTCAGTCTCTTTCTACCCTTTGCACGTCTTCTCTTGAGGACTTTTCTGCCGTCAGCGGTAGCCATTCTCTTTCTGAAACCGTGCTCCTTCTTTCTCTGAAGCTTCTTCGGCTGATAGGTTCTAAGCATTTGTCGCACCTCCTTTGTTTTCTTGTCCGTGCTCTTCCGTCCCGTCGGTCACCCGAGCTTTGGGAAGCGGACACACACTCTCTGCGATATACTGTACTTCGGAAGCGCATTCCGAGAGACTCATCAGCGCTCACACAATAACATCGTATATTATACACCAACACATATCGATTTGTCAAGGGCTTCTTTGAAATTTTTTCGCTTTTTTTGCGGTTTTTTCTTCCCCCTCCCCGCCGTGCGGTAAAAGCACCGCTTATTTTCGTATACAGCTGCGCGAAAAGTCGGAAAAAGCGGTTGACATTCCGCGTGTCTTCCTTTATAATAAGGGGTAAGAAAATAAGGAAGGAGAAGCGCGATGCGAGTGATCACCGAATCCGAGTTCCGAAAAGAGCTGAAAAGCGGACTTTCGGGCGGATATTTGTTTTACGGCGACGAGGACTATCTGAAGCAGCTTGATCTTCAGGCGGCACGGACGGCTGTCTCCCCCGACGAGGCATTTGCCTTCTTCAACGACCTCCGTCTCGACGCGCTCGATTTCACCCCCGAAAAGCTTCTCGACGCCCTGATGCCCCTGCCGATGGGCGCGGAGCAGAAGATCGTGACGCTGACAGGGCTGTCGATCGACGCCCTGCGACAAAGCGATCTCGACGCCCTCTGCGACGTCCTCGCGACGCTCCCCGAGTACGACTACAACGTCCTCATCCTTTCCGTCCCCGCAGGGCTCTTTCACGTCGGGTATCTCCCAAAGAGACCCTCCGCGGCATATACGAAGCTCGGAGAGCATCTGACCCTCGTCCACTTCGAGCGCTCCACCCCGTCGCGCCTCGCCCTTTGGTGCGGGAAGCACTTTGAGCATAACGGCGTCGCTTCTTCCCCCGAGGTCTGCCGCTTCACCGTCGACCACTGCGGGCAGGATATGTTCGTGCTCGCCGCCGAGATCGATAAGATCAGCTACTACGTGCGGGCGGACGGCAGAACCGATGTCACGGAAAACGACGTCCGTCTCGTCGCGATCCCCTCGACCGAGCACGACGCCTTCGCCCTCGCGAACGCTCTCCTTGAAGGGCGGAACGCGGACGCACTCGCGGTCCTTTCGGATATGAAGCGGCAGCGGATCGACCCCATTCTCGCCCTCTCCGAGATCACGCACGTCTTCACCGACCTCTACGCGGTCTATACGATGACGGGCGACGGCATCCCGCTCCACGACGTCCAGAAGCAGCTGAAGCTGCACGAATACAAGGCGCGGCTCTACCAAAAAAGCGCGCTCCAATCGGGACAGCGCCGCCTTCTTTCCGCCATCTCCCTCATCACCGAGGCGGACCGCCTCCTGAAGGGATCACAGTCGGACGGCTACGCCGCGATCGAGCGCGTGATCTCCGCGCTTTGACGCCTCACGCATTTCCGCGTTATCAACCGAGCGAGGGCGGTCGTATCGCGTCTCCTTCGGTCGAAAATTTGTGGACAAGTCCACTTTTCCACACATTTTTCCACAGATTGTGGAAAAGTGAATATTTGCCACGGTTATTCATTTGATATACTTCATTACCTGTTCCATTTTATTGCTTTCAACGCAAGGTTAGAACACGGTGCACCGAATATTTATTCGGAATCGGACGTACTGCCTGACGGTACGCCCGAGGATCGGGAAATGCGGGGAGGATCCGCAGCAGCAGCCACTGCCGTAACAAGGGACGTAGAGAGAGACGGACCCTTGAAGTCGGAATGCCGATCGCCCCGTGCAGACGTCGCCCTCTCGGGCAACCGCAGGATCCTCTTCCCGCGGTGGAGAGTCCCGACGCTTTTACCCCGGCGTATTGAAAAAAAACAATACGAAAAGGAGATTTCTAACGATGAAATCAACAAAAACCACCGTCCGCCTCTTCGCGCTTCTTCTCGCGCTCCTCACCCTCCTCACGCTCTTCACGGCGTGTCATGCCCCCACGAGCGATCCCGAAGCTCCCGAAGGCACCTCGGGTACCTCGGACGGATCGGACACGGGCGAAAAAACGCCCCCCGCACTGTGGAATGGCGCGACCTACACAGAGGACAAGTCCTTCGGAGAAGGCAGTAAGACCTTCCTCCTCGAGGTCATCGCCGACGGCTACTCGGTGACCTTCACCGTAAAGACCGACGAGGAATACCTCGGCACGCCCCTCCTCTCCTACGGCATCATCGCAGGCGACGCGGGCGCGTACGGCATCTACATCACGTCGGTCAACGGCATCGTTGCCGACTACGATGCGAATCAGTCCTGGTGGAGCGTCTCGAAGAACGGCGTTTCGCTGATGACGGGCGTGGACTCGACGAAGATCGAAAACGGCGCGCATTATGAGCTCACCTATAAGATCGGATAAGCCGAGATCTGCAAAGGAGGCAAGACGGAGATATTCTCGCGTCATCTACGAGATATGCGTCCTCTCGCTTCTCGCCGCGATGATGTTCTCGTCAAAGATCGCCCTCGAATGGGCACCGAACATCCATATGCTCGGAATGCTCACGATGGTCGCGACGGTCGTCTTCCGCTATAAGGCGCTGATCCCAATCTACCTCTACGCCTTCACGCTGTTCCTTTTCTACGGCTTTGCACCGTGGTGTGTGATCCATTTCTACGTCTGGACGGTGCTGTGGGCGCTCACGATGCTGATCCCGAAGCGGCTTCCGAAGAAGGTACTCGCATTTCTCTACCCCACGGTGTGCGCGCTCCACGGACTTATGTACGGCGCGCTCTGCTCCCTCACGCAGGTGCCGATCTACTATAACTCGTACGATCCCGCGGTGATGCTCGCGTACGTCGCGTCGGGCTTCTACTTCGACCTCCTCCACGCGGTCGGGAATCTCGGCTTCGGGCTTCTGATCCTGCCGCTGTCGGAGCTTCTTTTAAGGCTTGACAGACGGTTCGGAAGGCGGTAACGAAGGCGGCACCTTACGGTGACGGATATAGTGCCCCGAGAACGGAAAAACCGAGCAAGGCTCTCTCTCAGCCTTGCTCGGTCTTTTTTTACTGATCTATATTGATCGTTCCGATCTTATTCGCTTCGGAGCGCCACGACGGGGTCCTTTTTCGCCGCGATGCGGGACGGAATGAGACCCGCAACTGCGGTCAGCGCCATACTGATGGCGATCAGGATCAGCGCCCCCGCAACGGGAAGCCTTGCGCCGATGCTCTGAATACCCGAAAGCGTCTGAATGATGAGGTTGATCGGAATGCACAAAATGAGGGTCGTAACGATACCGATCACGCCGGACGCGAAGCCAATGATCAGCGTCTCGGCGTTGAAGACGCTCGAGATATTCCGCTTCGACGCGCCGATCGCGCGGAGGATACCGATCTCCTTCGTCCGTTCAAGCACCGAAATATAGGTGATGATGCCGATCATGATCGACGAGACCACGAGCGAGATCGAAACGAACGCGATCAAGACGTAGGAAATGACGTCGATGATCGTCGTGATCGACGACATCATAAGTCCGATATAGTCGGTGTACTTGATCTGATCCTTTTCCTCGACGACTGCGTTATAGCCGTCGATGAAGTCGACGATCGCGTCCTTCGAGGCGAAGTCCTTCGCATAGAAGCCGATCGACTTCGGCACCTCCTTCGACACACAGCCAAGCCTGAAGAGGACATCGTCGAGCTTATTCTTCGAAACGCGCTCGGGCATATAGCCGTCGTAAAGGAGCGCCTTCTCCGCGTCGGTCATTTCCCCGTAGCGGCTGTCAAAGAGCGCGACGAGCTCGTCGTCGGTGTATTCCTTACGGAGGCTCTCCGCAAGACCGTCACGGATCTCAAGGAGGTAGACCTCGGAAACGTACTCGTTCGCCGTCTCCTCCCCGAGTGCGAGAAGCGCACCCTTAAGGAGCTGCATCTGCTGATCGGGCGTCATCTGTGCGCCACCCTGTGCGCCACCTGCACCGCCCTGTGCACCGCCTGCACCGCCCTGTGCGCCGCTACTCATCATCTGGTCGATCGTCGCCTTGAACTGTTCGGGCGTCTGTCCTTCAAGCATCGGACCCATCATCGCATATTGGTCGCCGAGCATCAGCTTCATCAGTCCGAGCATCAGGGTCTTGTAGTGCGCGGGAGCGGCCTCGTACAGATTTTCGAGGTTTACGCCGAGATAAAGCGCCTTATCGTCCATCGTCATCGCGGAGATCTTCTCCGAGACGAACGCCGCCTCCTCCTCCTCGGAGAGGTTCGACAGGAGGTCGAGGATCATTCGGATCTTCGCGTCGCGCACGCTCTCCGCACCGCTTTCGAGGTAGGCGCTGAACGCCTGTGCCTTCTCCGCGTCGGTGAGCTTATCGTACTGACCGTTGTCAAACTCAAGACCCGTCAGAAGATCGTGGGTCGGGAGTGCCTTCTGCGTCTGTGCGATCTCACTCGCATTGACGAGATCAATGATGTGATCGGTGAGCGAGTGGTTATAGGCGATCGCGCCGCTGATCGACGTTGCGACCGCACCATCTGCGGGACGGAGGATACCGCTGATCGTGACCTTCACGCCGTTTGCGGGGGCGAAGGTCTCCTGATCGAAGCTCTCGCTCTCACGGATATCGGAGTAGATCGAATAGGTCTTGCCGTCCACCGTAAAGGTCTTGCCGCTCTCGCGGTAGAACGAGCTGCCGGGGACGATATAGAAGCTGAGACCGAGGAAGTCGTCGTAGGTAAAGGTCCTGCCCTTGACCGTGTACGAGCCGTTTTCCATCAGCTCCTTCATAACCTCCGCCGCCTGCTTCTGATCCTCGATGCCGAGAATATAGAGCACCATATTCGTGAGCGAGTTGTTCTTATTCAGAACAAGCATGACCTCGTTGTAATCATCCGCCCACACGCCGTCGACGAGATCGTACTGCGACTCAAGGAGCTCCCTGTTGTCGATCATTTCGGAGAAGACGTTGAAGCTCGACGTCATTCCCGATGCCGAGAGCATCTGCGACAGCCCTGCGAAATCCTCGCCGAGGTGGTCGAAGATCGTGGTCGGATTGATCCGCGTCTTGCCGTCCTCCGAGTAGATCTGCATATCAAAGTCGTAGGTGTACTTGATGTCGAGGAGATACTTGTCGATCGAGGATCTGTTCGCTTCAAGGTATTTGTAGAACTTTGCGAGATCGTTCGAGACCGTCGAATTCATCGCGGCAAGCATACTGCCCATCGAGTCGTCGACGTAGATCGTTCCCTCCTCGACCTCGCGGTTCGCGTTTTCCGAAACGCTGACCATCGCGGAAAGGAGTGCCGCATAATCCTGTGTCTCGGATTCGATCGAGAGCGGGTAGGTCGAGAGGGTATCCTCCTGCACCTGATTGATATAAAGCTGAATGCCGTTCGAAAGTGCCAGAATGAGCGCGATGCCGATGATACCGATGCTTCCCGCAAAGGAGGTAAGGAAGGTACGCGCCTTCTTCGTGAGCAGGTTGTTCATCGACAGGGAGAGCGCCGTAAGGAAGGACATCGAGGTCTTTTCCTTCTTTTTCTTCTTCTCACTCTTTTTCGGGACGGACCTTTCCTCTGCGGGAGCCGACCCCGTCTCCTCTTCTCCCTCGTAGGGGTGAGAGTCGTCGGTGACAACGCCATCCTTCAGCCTCACGATCCTCGTCGAATACTGCTCGGCGAGCTCGGGGTTGTGGGTGACCATTACGATGAGCTTATCGCGGGAGATCTCCTTTAAGATCTCCATGATCTGTACGCTCGTTGCCGTATCGAGCGCACCCGTCGGCTCGTCTGCGAGGAGGCTACCGGGGTCGTTCCCGAGCGCACGTGCGATCGCAACGCGCTGCATCTGACCGCCCGACATCTGATTCGGCTTTTTCTTCAGCTGATCGCCGAGACCGACCTTCTCGAGAGCCTCGGTCGCACGCGCGCGACGCTCTGCCTTCGAAACGCCCGAAAGCGTGAGGGCAAGCTCGACGTTCTGCAGGACGGTCTGATGCGGGATCAGGTTGTAGCTCTG
>JAZSIN010000223.1:0-8381 GCA_045533845.1 Eubacteriales bacterium
TGTGACAGGAGTGCCGAAGGGCTTTGCTGTAGCAACAACAAACTTCATCATGATAAGGGGACCGATGGTGATGATCATATCAAACTTCTCACCTGCATCAAGCATTTCCTTCAGCGGAACCGTGACGTTGCCGTGCTCGCCGTAAGAGCCGTCGTCGGTCATAACGCGAAGCGTGCCCGAGCAAGCGCGGAATTCGTCCTCGAGGATCAGGAGATCCTTGTTACGGAAGCCGATGATGCTCGTAACCTCAGCACCCATCTCGTGGAGCGCCTCGGCGATGGGCATCGCGATCGCACAGCCAACGCCGCCGCCGACGATGCAGACCTTCTTCAGTCCCGCAAGATGTGTGGGCTCGCCGAGAGGACCGACGAAGTCCTCGATGCAGTCGCCTGCTTCCTTGTGCGCGAGCTTCTCAGTCGTACCGCCGACGACCTGGAAAATAATCTTCACGCCGCCGCGAACGGGATCAACACCCGCAACAGTAAGCGGAATGCGCTCGCCTGCCTCGTCGACGCGAAGAATGATGAACTGACCGGGCTTTGCCTTCTTTGCAACCAACGGTGCCTCGATCCAAAGCTGGATCACGGTAGGATTCAATACCTTTTTGTCTAAGATCTTGTACATACTTTCCTCCATACGTTTATTCGGATCTTGTCATAAAATAAATCCGATTGCCTTAGTTTTTCAATATTGATAATATTTTGTCAAACCATACTTATATATTATATCAAATTTATTCGCGCAACGGTATTATCAAAATATTATACCACGTTATATATTATCATATGACGTGTGTGAAAAAGTACAAAAAGGATACAAGAAACGGCAAAAAAATTTTTTGGTCAAAATCTCGATTTTTTCGAAAATTTATAGTGACAAACCGAAAAAAATGTGTTATAATGTGAGGTGCGAAGGATCGCAAAAGAAGATTCTATTTTTGTTGCGCCGCGCCACGCGGCAGGAGGAGTTTCTATGAAACTGGTTTACCAAGGAAAAACGAAGGACGTATACGCACTTGAAAACGGCAACGTACTGCTGAAGTTCAAAGACGACTGCACGGGCAAGGACGGCGTGTTCGATCCCGGTGAAAACACGGTCGGTCTGACCATCGAGGGCATCGGAAAGGCAAACCTTGAGACCTCGGTCTACTACTTCGAAATGCTGAAGAAGGCGGGCATCAAGACGCACTACGTTTCCGCCGATCTTGAGAACGCAACGATGGAGGTCCTCCCCGCAGAATGCTTCGGTAAGGCACAGGGCGGCGGCGGGCTCGAGGTCATTTGCCGTCTCGTCGCAACGGGTAGCTTCATCCGCCGCTACGGCGAATATATCAAAGACGGCACCGTCATCGAAGGCGGCTACGTCGAATGCACCTTCAAGAACGACGAAAAGGGCGACCCGCTCGTTACGGGTGAGGGACTTGCAGTCCTCGGCGTTATGTCTCCCACTCTGTTCGAGAGTATGAAGGAGCAGACCCTGAAGATCACGAAGATCGTTGCGGACGATCTGAAGACCATTGGTCTCGACCTGTGGGATATCAAGTTTGAATTCGGCTACAACAACGGCGAGGTTATTCTGATCGACGAGATCGCCTCGGGCAATATGCGCGTCTACAAGGACGGCGTCATTGTCCCGCCCGTTGAGCTCACGAAGCTGATCAACAACCGTTAATTTCCATAACAGAAAAAGGCTGAGCCTCCGCGCTCAGCCTTTTCTCTTTTAATCATTTAATCACGGAAATAAAGATCTCGCGTATAGACCTTGTCGAGGACGTCCGCGATCTCGTCGCTGTAACGGTTCGCGATGATGACGTCGGAAAGCTCCTTGAATTCGTCGAGGCTCTCGATCACGCGGCTGTTCTCGAACCGCTCCTCCTTATAGGTCGGCTCGTAGATCACGACCTCGACGCCTCTTGCCTTGATGCGCGCCATAACGCCCTGAATCGAGCTCTGTCTGAAATTGTCGCTTCCCGCCTTCATCGTGAGACGGTAGACACCGACCACACTCGGCTTCTTTTGGAGGATCTGATCCGCGACAAAATCCTTTCGTGTGCGGTTCGCCGCAACGATCGCGGAAATGATATTCTGCGGCACGTCGCGGTAGTTCGCGAGGAGCTGCTTCGTATCCTTCGGGAGACAATAGCCTCCGTAGCCGAAGGAGGGGTTGTTGTAGTGACTGCCAATGCGCGGATCAAGTCCGACGCCCTCGATGATCGACTTCGTGTCGAGTCCTCTGACCGCAGCGTAGGTATCGAGCTCGTTGAAAAAGGAAACGCGAAGCGCAAGGTAAGTGTTCGAGAAAAGCTTGACCGCCTCTGCCTCGGTCGGATTCATAAAGCGGACCTCGATCTCCTCCTTCTCTGCGCCTTCCTTCAGGAGCGACGCGAACGTCCGCGCGCGCTGTGCGAGTCGCTCGTCCCCTGCGGGAACGCCGACAATGATACGCGACGGATACAGGTTATCGTACAGCGCTCTTCCCTCCCTGAGGAACTCGGGGCTGAACAGAATATTCTTACAGCCGTACCGTTCGCATACCGACTCGGTAAAGCCGACTGGAACCGTCGATTTGACGACGAGAACCGCGTCGGGATTCACGCGCATTACGGTCTCTATGACAGACTCGACCGACGAGGTATCGAAATAATTCAGATTCTCATCGTAGTTCGTCGGGGTCGAAACGACGACGAATTCAGCGTCACGGTAAGCCGCCTCTCCGTCGAGGGTTGCTGTGAGGTCAAGCCGCCGCGTTGCGAGGTATTCCTCGATCTCGCGGTCGGCGATCGGAGAACGTCTCGCGTTCAGCATCCCGACCTTTTCGGGGATGACGTCGACCGCCGTTACGCTGTTCCTCTGCGACAGAAGCACGGCGATCGAAAGCCCGACGTAGCCCGTTCCTGCAACTGCAATTTTCATAAAAAAGCCTGCCTTTCCGCCGCGTCAGAAAAGATTGACGTACGGCACGATGGGAGAATCGTAAAACTGATAGACGGTAAACACGAAGAGGAAGAGCCAAAGCGCGTATTTTCCGATCTCGGAAAGCGTGCGGTTCTTTTTGTAGTCGTAAAGGATATTCGGGATCAGGGCGATGCCGAAGACCATATAGTAAAGGATCATTCTTCCGAAGACCTCGTTGCTCATCGCAAGGATCTGGAAGGGCATCATCAGAAGGAAGCCCCAACAGAAGATCGAATTCCGCTTCTCCTTCATTGCCCCAAAGTCGAGCGTAAAGAAGGCGAGCGCGGCAAAGAGGAGGAGGAGGGTCGTCATATTGCTCCACTCGAACGAGATGCCCGTATAGCTCTGTTTTCCGAGCAAGAGGAGGATGCGCTTCAGCACCACGTTAAAGAGGAAGGGTGTGACTACGATGAGGATCGCCCAAACTGCCGCGTTGACGAGGTAGACGATCCGCGTGACCTTGATATACCGTACGAGATACATCACAGCGAAGACGATCGCCGTCCGGTGGAAGAGAAACGCGAGGAAAACGATCAGAAAAAACCGGATCGGCTTTTTCTTTTCGATGAACGGAACCGCCCAGAGGAGGATCGAGATCGCAAGCAGCTGACGGAGGATACCGAAGGAATACTCGAAGTAGCTGAATGCGATCAGCATCGAGAAGCTGAGCCACGGAAGCTTCGAATAGCGATAAATGAACACGCCGAACGAGGTCATACAGAACGCCGCGTGCAGAATTAGGAAGAGGTGGAAGCTAACGCCGAGCTTTCCGAGGATCCAGTTCAGGAGAACATAGCCGCTCTCGTATTCATACGGGAAGACGAGCTCTGCGGACGAGATCAGCCTGAGCCTTGACAGGAGGTCGGTAAGTCCAAGTGAGGAGATAAAGTTATACCCGCCCGAATAATTGACGAGGTCAACGCCAAGCGTCGGATCGCGCAGAGCAAGGATCAGGAAAAGCTGCACCGTCACGACTGTAACGAGCTTTTTCTTATCCCTGATCAATGCGTCGTATATCGGCAACGTTAAGAAGCACAGTATATAAATTGCCATAATACTTTCCTCGTTCCACCACCCAAAAGAGCGGGCGGTGCTTACTTCATTCGTTCACAGAGCACGTTCAGCGCGATCTCGGGGGTGTATTCCCTTGCGCGCGAGAGACAGTTCTTTTTCATTTCCAGCACGGGGGTGGGCTCCTCCGCAATCTGTATGAGCAACGCGGTCAACTCCTCGGGGCGCCCGAGGGTATAGCCGATGCCCGTCACGTTTTCCGCGATCAGGTCGCCGTAGCTTTCCCACCGTGCGGAGAGGACGGGAACGCCCGAGGCGTATGCGTCGATGATCGTTCCCGGGATCCCCTCGGTATAAAACCGCGTGGGAAAGAGGAGCAAAAGGCGCTCTCTGATCACCTCGGTGCTCTTGTCGGGCGAGATCCTGCCACAGTAGCGGATCGTTTCGGGGAGATCCCTCGAAAGCGCCTCGAACCACTCCTCCTGCCCGCTTTCGACCTGCCCGTAAATATCGAGCGTATAGACCGTTCTGCCAAAGTGCGCGTTGACCGTCTTTACGGCTTCAACAGCGTCACCGATCCCCTTCTCCGCCATCACGCGAGAGAAGGTGCAGAGTGCGTAGGGCTCTTTTGTGGGATAGAACAGCGCATCCTCGTGGAGGACCGAAAGTTCCTTGCAGTTCGGCATCACATAGACGTTTTCGAGTCCTCTTTCGTTCAGCGCGCGGCGCATCGTCTCGGTCTCAACGTAGATCCCCGTAAAGCGCGAAAGCTGCTTTTTCAGCGCACGCCGTTTGTTTAAGAATTCGGGAAGCCACCCACCGATCACGGCGTAGTGGAGACTTCTTTTATAAAACAGATTATAGAACGAAAGGATCGGCGTCACCACGCGTAGTCCGTTGTGCGCGGGGAGGATCACAACGTTTCTGTAGCCGCGAAGTGCCTTCAGCGTCACAAACGGGAGCTTTAGCAGCGCCTTCACGCCGCCCCGCGTGTCGAT
The DNA here is from genome assembly GCA_045533845.1 of Eubacteriales bacterium. Classification (GTDB taxonomy): domain Bacteria; phylum Bacillota; class Clostridia; order Oscillospirales; family CAG-272; genus JAZNOQ01. The sequence goes on from JAZSIN010000223.1 coordinate 4,964, forward strand.
CTTCCCGACCTCGTCCTCGCCATAGCGACGGTCAAGCTCCTTTGTCAGCGTTTTCGTCTTTACGGTCTGCCCGTTCAGAAGTTCCTCACCAAATCCAAAGTGACCGATCACGGACACCGTTTTCAGTTGTTTTGCCATAGCGGTCGGTCTCCCTTCGTTTTCTTTCCTTATCTTGCTCCGCCCGTATGGGCGCGTAGTCGCGGAAATGTTTGTCTTCTCTTTCGGATTTCCTTCCGTCACTTGATGCGGAAGAGCTTGAGGAAGCACCAATAGCAGATATGGAACGCCGAGCGGAAGACGTTCAGGTGCTCGATCTCGCGGTAGAGGATCCAGTGGTACTTGATCACCTTCAGCTTATTGCTCGAGATCGAGTTCTTACGGATGCGGTAGCGCATCAGGACCTCGGACATTCCGTAGATATATTTTTCCTTCTTCAGCATCTGAAGCCAGAGCGCATCATCGTTCCGCTTCCGAATGTTCGGCACCTCGAATTTACCCATTTTCGACACGTCGTACATCACCGACGAGTTTCCGACAGGGCAGTCGAGAAGAAGGCGATCGTAATCGGTCTTCTTCACAGTCTTGATCACGCGGCCGAGAGAATTGCTCTCCTCGTCGATCTGCTCATACGCCGTGCAGGAAAAGGCGTAGCCGTTCTCTTTCATAAAAGCGAGCTGCTTTTCGAGCTTGTCGGGCATCCAAAGGTCGTCACTGTCGAGGAACGCCATAAATTCTCCGTCCGCAAGCTCCATCGCACGCGTTCTTGCAACCGCCGCACCGGAATTCTCTTCGAGGCAGAAGTATCGGATCCGCGCGTCGCCATCGATCAGCGCATCCACGACCGCCTTCGTGTCGTCGGTCGAGCAGTCGTCAACGATCACGATCTCCCACTTTTCGTAGGTCTGACTTTGTACTGAGCGGACGGTCTCCTCAATGAATCTGCCGCAGTTGTAGGTCGGCATAATGATCGATACGAGATCCTTCGTCATTTCGATTCCTCTCCTTCGTTTAAGATCGGGGGCTTATATTCCTTGCCGAGAACGGCAAACACGGTTCTGAGCATCACACCGATGTCGCGGAAGAAGCCGAAGCGCTTCACCGCATAGAGGTTATATCGCATCTTTTCGGGCAGAATCCGCTCGATGTAAACTCGGTCGGGATCGTCCGCACCGCTCAGCAACTCGTCCTCGTCCTTATAGTAAATGCTCGCGTCCGAGGTCACGCCTGCGGGCAAAAGAAGCGTCGCAAGCATCTCCTCCGTGTACGCGTCGACGTATTTCGGCACCTCAGGACGCGTTCCGACGAAGGTCATCGTTCCGCGCAGGACGTCGATAAGCTGACAGATCTCGTCGAGGCGGCATTTGCGGATGAGGCGCCCGACTCGCGTGATCCGTGCGTCGTTCCCGACGGTGACGAGCGAGCCTACTCTGTCTGCGTTCTGCACCATCGTGCGGAACTTGAAGATGCGGAACCGCTTTCCGTACTGCGTCACGCGCGTTTGTCGATAAAAGACGGGCCCCTTCGAGTCAAGCTTGATCGCGATCGCGAGGATCAGAAAGACGGGAGACAACAGAAGGAGCAGGACGAGGGACGCGAAAATATCGAACGCGCGCTTAAAGAAGAGCGCCGTGCGCTTTTTCCGTAACGCGTCGTAGTACCCTCTCACCGCCTCGGTCCGCATCGACTCGGGCAGGTCCTCCCATTTCCGAAGCATCATAGATAATCCCTCACGATCCGCGTATAGGTGTCGGTCACGTATCTCACATCCTCATCCGAGAGCGAGGTGTGGAGCGGCAGGGTGATCTCGTTTTTGTAAAATCCGTACGCGTTCGGATAATCCTTTACGTCAAAGCCGAGCGCGCGGTAGGCCGACAGAAGCGGCAGGGGCTTGTAATGAACGTTACAGGCGATCCCCGCCTCTGCCATTCTGCGGATGATCTCCGAGCGCTGCTCCTCCGAGATATGCGGAATACGCGTGATATAAAGATGTCCCGACGACGCGTAGTCGTCCGTATAGTGCTCGAGCGTCCAAATGCCGAGCGGACGGAGTGCTGCGTCATACGCGGAAACAATCTCTCTCCGTCTTTCAAGCATCGCGGGATAGCGCTTCATCTGCGCGAGTCCGATCGCCGCCGCGATATCGGTCATATTGCATTTATAGTACGGGCCGACAACATCGTACTCCCACGCACCGAGCGCGGTCTTTGCAAGCGCGTCCTTCGACTGCCCGTGGAGCGAGAGAAGCTGGACCGCGCGGTAGATCTCCTCGTCGTCGATCCCCTCGATCGTGTTCCACGTGAGCGCACCGCCCCCCGCCGTGGTGAGATTCTTCCCCGCGTGGAAGGAGAAGGAGGAAAAGTCGGCAATACTGCCCGTCCTCTTTCCCCGTCGCACAGCCCCGAAGGAATGCGCCGTATCGGCAAGCACGGCGATCCTGCCGAGTGCCGTCTGTATTTTTCCCTTCGGTCTGAAGAGCTGCTTCTTCGATTCGACGAGCGCATAGATTCGATCGTAATTGCACGGAATGCCCGCGTAGTCAACGGGAATGATCGCCTTCGTTCTTTCGGTGATGAGTGCCTCCGCCTTGTCATAATCCATCTCGAAGCCGTCCTTTACGGTGTCGACGAGCACGATACGCGCTCCGACATGGTCGACAACCGACGCCGTCGCGGTGTAGGTATACGCAGTCGTGATGACCTCGTCACCCTCCCCGATCCCGAGGAGGCGCAGCGCCATCTCAGCACAAGCGGTCTGCGAGTTCAGACATACCGCACGTGCGACGCCAACGTACGCGGCGATCTCGCGTTCAAGCTCTTTCGTGCGCGGTCCCGTGGTGATCCATCCCGACCGAAGGGCGTCCGCCACCTCGTTTATCTCAAGCTCGGAAATATCCGGAGGGGAAAATTTGATATTCATTCTCTGCTCCTTCCCGCTCAAAGCGAGCGCGTCTCAGATCTCTCTCTTACTGCTATGTTATGCGGTCCTCTCCCCGAAAAAGCCGTTCTGAGCACCGTTTCCCACAGCCTTTTCGAACCGTCCGCAGGAAAATTCTATAAATCGACATTTTATTATAGCACATCCGTTATAAAAAGTCAACAGGTCACCCTCTAAAAAGAATCGGCATAAGAGGCAGAATCTTCAAAAAAAGAGCCGTCTCACGTCTCTGTGAGCGGCTCTTTTTCGCGTTTACCGTATTTTTTGACAGGGCTTCACCCGTTTACTCCACACCCATCGCACCCAGAAGCTTTTTATTGAACTCCTCTGCGGTGTTGTATCCCATCTTCTTCTGACGGTTATTCATCGCTGCGATCTCGAGAATGATCGCGAGATTCCGTCCGGGCTTCACGGGAATCGTGATCGTCGGGATCTCGATGCCGAGGATATCGATCTTCTCGGTGTCAAGCCCGAGGCGATCGTA
>JAZSIN010000182.1:0-3742 GCA_045533845.1 Eubacteriales bacterium
AGCCGTCGCGGCTCATTGCGCGGAGGATCGTCGCGCTCTCCCGATTCTTTTCGTTTTCCATTCTCTTTATCTCACTTCTCTGTTTTTTGCTTTATCGACCACTTGCTGATCTGTTACTGCTATTCTATCACCTGCTGATCGGTGTTTCCTGCGACTGCTCTCGCAACGAAGTACCATCGCTCGGTCTTTTCGGTCGGCTCCGAAAAATCGTATCCGCCGAATACGCCGACGGTCTCAAAGCCGTTTTCCTCGAGTGCCGACCTGAGCTCTCCGTAATCGTAGCACCGCTCGATCTGATGCTCGTCGTAGCGACGGTAGCCGCTTTCATCCCACTGAAGGAAGATCGACAGCCAAAAGTCACAGAGGCGGGTCTCTTCATCGTAGTGGTTCTGCCACCCGCAGTAGATCGGGACGGGAGCGTCTCCCTCCCCCTCGGGCGGCAATTCCTCTTCGAGGATATAAGCCTCGTTTCCGTAGACGGCTTCGAATTTATACGGCGTATTGACGTCGAAGAGGAAAAGTCCCCCCGGCTCGAGATAGAGCCGCACGTTGCGGATCGTACGGACGAGGTCTTCCTTCGACAAAAGATAATTCAGGGAGTCAAGGCAGCAAGTGAAGCAATCGACCGTTCCGTAGAGCTCGAGCTCGCGCATATCCTGCGCGAGGTAGAGGATTCCCATTCCCTCCGAGCGGACGAACGCCTCAGAGAGCATATCCTCGCTCCCGTCGACGCCTATCATATCGTATCCGCGCTTTGACAGCGCGGTAGTCATCCGTCCCGTTCCGCAGGCGAGGTCAAGGACGAGCTTCGGCTTTTCCTTTCCGTATCGCGAAAAGCAGGCTTCGACGAAATCCGCCCATTTTTCGTAGTCGATCTCGGCGTTCAGGCGGTCGTAGACCCACGCGAGTGCGCCGTAGCCGTTCGTTTCCTTCGGTTCTGTGGAAGCCATCCCGTTCTTCCCCCCTTCCCTTCGTTTCTTCGACTATTTTACCACAGTTCGGATAGAAAAGCAAGGGGAGACGGAAAACTTCTTTCCACCGCGAAAAAGTTTTCTTCAAAAAGGCGTGGGGATCCCGTAAGATACGACAAAATTCCCTAAAAATTTTCCGAAGAAATTGTGATTTCCGTATTGACATTATAACTTTTATTAGATATAATATTTATATGCGAGTAACGCCGCCGTCTTTTTGTGCGGAGGCGACGAACCGATACAGAAACGTCAAAAACAAACGAGAAAAAGGAGAACACGTAGAATGAATAAGAATCTGAAGCCCGTAATTGCCGTTGCAAGCGCATCGCTTGCTTTTTCCATAGCGTTTACCGCCCTCGTTGGCTGTGATAAGACCCCCGCAGGTGGCGACGAGACCACCACCCTGCCGTCGATCTACGACGGTACGACCGCAGATCCCGACGGCACCACCGCCGATCCCTCCGCTTCCTCGGACGACGTCACCACGGCTGACCCGAACCTCTATACCGAGGTCGATGAAACGGTCTACGTTACAGTCGAACAGGTCAACATCCGTTCCGAGGCAAGGATCACCGCAACGAACGTTGTAGGCACAGGCTTCTACGGCAACTCCTTCAAGCGCATAAAGGTCAGCGACAATTGGAGCATCATCCTCTACGACGGCGAGGAGGCTTACATCTCCTCCGACTGCCTCTCGACGACCGATCCTACGAAGACGACCGTCGAATTCGACGCCGTTGACAAGACCGTCTACGTCACGACCGACAAGCTGAACCTCCGTCTCGCGCCGAGTGCAGAGGGTACAATCCACGCGATCGCCACGAAGGATCAGGCCCTCGTTGCGATCGGCATCAGCAAGGACGGCGGTTGGTACAAAATCACCTACAACGAGACCGTCGTTTACGCGAGTGCGGATTGCCTTGACGACCGCCTCGTCGGCTCGGATTTCACTGCGGTAGACAAGAAGGTACAGATCTCGGTTGATACGCTGAACGTGCGTAAAGCTCCCTCCACGGACGGTGAAGTCGCAGGCGTCGTTGTGAAGAATGCGATCGTGACCGTCGTCGGTGTCAGCCCCGACGGAAATTGGTTCAAGATCAAGTACACGCCCGCAGGCGGAAGCGAGGGTGAGTACTATATGAGCGCAGGCTCGAATTACTCGAAGCCCGTTGACGATTCCGTGACCGAGGGTGAGACCACCACGGCGGGAAAGTGATCACGACGCAAAAAATCAAATAAAGCGATACGGTCGCCCGAAGGGGCGACCGTATTTTTTATTCCTCGGATCCCGCTTCCGCTTTTACGGGATGGATATTCCAGATATTCTCCGCGTACTCCCTCACGCTTCGATCGGCGGCAAAATAGCCCGACGCCGCGATATTAAGGAGAGACATGCGGTTCCACCGTTCCTTATCGCGGTAGGCGGCGAGCAACTCCCCGTGCGTTTTGTGATAAGATTCAAAATCCGCGAGACACATATAGGGGTCTGCGACGCCGCTCCCCGTGAGGAGATAATTCGCGACGTGCGAAAAGGACTCGCCGTGGAAGCCGACGCTGAGGAAATTCACGACGCGGCGGAGGCGTTCACTCGACGCGTAGTAGGCACCCGAGCGATAGCCGGAGAGCCACAGCTCCTCGACCTCCTTCGCGTTCAACCCGAAAATGAAGATATTCTCCTTCCCTACTGCCTGTGCCATCTCGACGTTCGCGCCGTCTAGCGTACCGATCGTGATCGCGCCGTTCATCATCAGCTTCATACAGCCCGTGCCTGACGCCTCCTTCCCTGCGAGAGAGATTTGCTCGGAGATCTCCGCAGACGGAATGAGAAGCTCCGCAAGGCTGACGCTGTAGTTTTCAAGAAAAACGACGCGCATTTTTTCACGGATCACGGGATCTGCGTCTATCTCCTTTCCGATATACGAGATGAGGCGGATGACGTCCTTCGCGACCTGATACCCGGGCGCCGCCTTCGCGCCGAAAAGGAAGGTCTGTCCTTGTACGTCGAGATTCGGATCGTCCTTCAGGCAGAGATAGAGATCGATGATGTTTAGTGCGTTCAGAAGCTGGCGCTTATACTCATGCAGACGCTTGACGTGGACATCATAGACCGAATGGGTGTCGATCAGAACACCCGTTTTTTTGTAGAGAAAATTCGAAAAACGCACCTTATTCTCATGCTTGATCGCACGGAGAGATGTGAGGACGCCTTTATCGTTTTCGAACTTTTTGAATTCCGACAGCCGCTCGGGCTCCTTTCGATATTCATTTCCGATGCACTCGTCGAGGAGGGCCGCGAGACGAGGGTTCGCGTAGCACAGCCAACGTCTGTGCGCGATGCCATTCGTGACGTTCCTGAAGCGATTGGGATAGAACCGATAAAACTCCCGGAAGGTGCTTTCCTTCAGAATCTCCGAGTGGAGCTTTGACACACCGTTCACCGCGTGCGAGCCGATCACCGAGAGATTGCCCATTTTGACCTGTCCGTGGGCGATGACGCTCATTTTCGCGATGCGATCCCAAGATCCCGGAGCGGCGTCCCACGCCTCCTTACAGAAGCGCTCGTTGATCTCGCGCACGATCTGTGCGATACGCGGCAGCTTCAGGGAAAAGAGGTCCTCATTCCAGCTCTCAAGCGCCTCGGGGAGAACCGTGTGGTTCGTATAGGAGACGGTTCTCGTGACGATCTCCCACGCCCTCTCCCACGGGTAGAAGTGATCGTCCATCAGGATCCGCATAAGCTCGGGAATCACGAGCGCGGGGTGGGTATCGTT
>JAZSIN010000145.1:0-2754 GCA_045533845.1 Eubacteriales bacterium
GATTTATTTGGTTTATATCCCGAGCTTTTTGTTTACGCTGCGGTAGATCGCCGACGCAACGAAGAAGGAGATGCAGTCCGACACAAGCTGTGCCGCGACCACGCCGTACAGACCGACGAAGTGATTGAGCAGCAGCATCGCGGGGATCGCGATCAGCCCTTGCCGTAGCACACCGAGAAGGAGCGATTCCCCGCCCTTGCCCATTGCCTGCAGGCAATAGATCTTTTGGAAATTCGAAATCATAAAGGGCGTCGCAAGGCAGGCGATACGGAGGAAGGACGCGCCGAGCGCGATCGTATTCTCAAGCCGTGTGAACACCCATAGAATATCCCCCGCAAAGATCTGAAAAAGGAGAATGAAGAACACCGCCGTCGCCATTCCGTAGATCTGTGCCGTCCGCGCAAAGCGCTTCATGCGGTCGTAGTTTCCCGACGCGTAGTTATACGCGACAAGAGGCATCATGCCCTGACACAGTCCCATTCCGATGTTGAGCGGGATCATATCAAGCTTCACCACAATCCCGAAGGCGGCAAGTTCAGTTTCCCCGTAGCCCGACGTCAGGTTGTTCTTGATAATCGCCGCCACATTCGCGAGAAGCGCGGTGAGAGCAGACGGAAGTCCGATCGCAAGGACCGAGAAAACAAGATCCCTTTCGATCCGTGCAAGCTTCGGAGAAACGGACAGGACCGATTTCCCGCGCAGCTTGAAGTAGATGTAGAGATAGTACAGAAGCGAGATCAGGTTCGAGAGCATCGTCGCGATCGCTGCGCCCTTGACCTCCTCGCCCGCAGGCAGAAGAACGAACATAAGGAGTGGATCGAGAATGATGTTCGCAACGCCACCGATCGCAAGTCCGATACCCGACTCCTTCGAGTAGCCCGCACTGCGGAGCAGGTACGACATCGTCAGCCCGATCGTCGAGGGAATGCCGCCGACGACGATGACCCAGAAGAGATAGGTACAGGTGTACGCGAGCGTATTATCGGTCGCGCCGAGAAGACGTGCAAGAGGCTCCATGAAGATAAAGCAAATCACCGAATAGAGCGCAGCCACACCGAGCGAGCCGTAAATGCTGAACGCGCCTACGCGTCGAGCGTCGTCCTCTCTCTTTTCTCCGAGAAGACGGGAGAGAAGGCTTCCACCGCCGACGCCGAAGAGATTCGCGAGTGCATTCAGCATAAAGAACAGAATACTCGCAATGCTCGCCGCCGCCATCTTGTTGTCGTCGTCGCTCATACCGATAAAGAAGGTGTCGGCAAGGTTGTAAATCATCGTGATGAGCTGACTCACAACGGTGGGGATCGCCATCGTCAGAAGCGCCCGTCCGACGGGCACGGTCTCAAACAGCGCCTTTTTTTCACTTTTTATCATAATGCAGGACCCTCCAAGGTCAGTTTACTTTTTTCGCGTTTTTTGATCTCTCTATTGAGAACGAGCAGCATCCCGCCGCAAAGAAGCGCCATGAGCAGATTCACAAGCGAGAAATTCAACCAGATCCCGTCAAGCCCGAGTGGCCACAGCACGCCGAGCAGTAAAACAGGAAAAAGAAATGCAGACGAGACCGAAATAACGGTCGCGCACAAGGGCTTCTCAATCGCGCTGAACAAGCTCTGCGCAGAGACACCGATCCAGCGGAAGAGATACGCCGTACAGAAGAGACGGATCGCGTGTGTCGAAATCTCGTGGAGAAGCACGTTCTCCTCGCTCGCAAACCATGAGGCAACCGTCCTCGGGAAGAAGAACAGGAACGAGGTCGAAACGAGTCCAACGAGTGCTGTCCCGACAAAGCAACAGCCTGCGATCCTTTTGACCCTCGCGTAATTCTCCGCACCCCAATTGTAGCCAATCGACGGCGCGAGCGAATCGGCAATGCCATACAGAAGCGGCCAGCAGAGGTCACTTGCATACATCAAAACAGCGTAAACGGCGACTGCCGTGGTGCCGCCATCCTCCCCGAACGCCTCTTTCCCGAGCGTCATCAAAGAGACGTTCATCAGGATCGACGTGATGCGTCCCGAAACATTATTGAGAAAAACAGGCGAGCCGCAGGCGGCGATCTGACGAAGCATAGGAAGATCGAAGCGCGGACGCACGAATTTCAGAAGGGCTCTCCGAAAAACGAACGGAAGAAGTGCAATGACCGCGCAGACACACATCGCCAGCGAGGTCGCAAGCGCAGAGCCAACGACATCCATTTCGCAAACAAGCAGGAAAAATGCGAGAAGAGCGATTGTAAGCAGGTTACAGCCGATGTTGATAACCATGCTCGTCTTCACGTAACCGCTGATCCTGAGGTAATTATCCATCGCAAAGAACAGCGTCGCAAGTGGGCCGCACAGGGCGGCGGTACGTAGGTATCGGACCGAGGTATCGAGGAGCTCGTCCGTTGCTCCCATCCTTTTCGACAGCGGCTCTGCCGCGAAGAACATCACGCTCCCCATCAGAACAGCCGCGAAAAAGATCAGAATGACCGAGCAGGAGAAGACGTTGTTCGCCGTCTTGTGGTCGTTCTTACCAAGCGCGATCGAGATCGGGACCGACGCGCCAACGCCGATCAGATCGGCAAGAGAGAAGTTTATCATAACGAGAGGCATGGCGATATTTATCGCCGCAAATGCGCTCTCTCCAAGCCTTTGTCCTATAAAAACGCCTTCAATGATGCTGTATATCGACATAGCGAACATACTTATCATTCCCGGCAGAGCGACGATGAAGAAAAGTTTCCAGGGCTTCATCGAGGCGTACATTTTTTCG
>JAZSIN010000152.1:0-1655 GCA_045533845.1 Eubacteriales bacterium
CCTCCCCGAGCAGTGCCTCCGCAACGGGGCGCACCTTTGCGATGATCAATTCGTCACGCGACTTCATCGGGCAATTTTCGATATTCTCACGAACGTAATCGTAGTTATCGCGCCAGAAAACACGGAGATCCTCGTCGGAGGGCTCCCACCAGCCCGCGATCTCTATGACTCTACCCTTATAGGTGTCGAAATACTTGTCGATCTCCTCGTCGAAAGCCGCGAAGGAGATGACCTCTCCGAGCCACCTTCCGTCCTCGTATTCGGCCTTCCAATACGAACCGAACTGCTCTCTCAGGAGTCCGTAGACTGTCTCCGAGAGATCCACCGCGTCGTTCAGCTGGTTCATAATATTCGCGCTGACGACCATCTCCTTGTCGCCAAGCTGCTTGCGCTCCGTGCCGTCGAGCCACTTTACCGTAACGTCGGAAAGCGTCTCCGAGCCCGCAACGCTGTTTACCCACAGCGCGTTCATTCCGCCCATCTCATCGTCGGTGCGGATCACGACGCTCCAACTGTTCATCGGCGTTCCAATGTAGCTGTAGGTGTAGATCTCAACGGTTTCTTCAAGCGTCTCGAGTCCTGACTCCGAAACAAATGCGAGATTGTGGAAGCCGTAACGGAGAGCATTCTGCATCTCCATCTCGAGGATCATCTCGGCAATGCCGCCGTCACCTTCCTCCCTTCCGCCCTGCTGTGCGTTCGGGTCGGGAATGAAAGAGGCGTAGCGATCGTAGTCAAAGCCCGTGTCGATCACGGCGGTGATCGTGTAGTTGAGAGAGCGTCCGTTCAGCCAAAGCGTGAGATGCTTTCCGATGAGGGAATTCTTTTCACCGTTCACGCTTACCGTAAGCGAGCCCGATTTGACAGATTCCTCGTACGCGTCGTTTCGGAAGCCGTTCGCATTCAGCATCTCGTAAACGAGACGGCTGACGGCGACCTCGTTCTCCTTTTCGGGAAGCGTACCCGTCACCGAGTAGCCGAGCTCCGAGATCTGACTCTCCGAGGGGGCAACGAAGCCGTACAGCACGTTCTGATATGCACCGTCTATCGCACTTGAGCCGCTCATCATACTCGAAAGCGAGATCGTCTGATAGGTGTCGCTTGAGCCGTTGAAGACGGGAATAAACGTGCTTCCGAGCTTTTCCTGCAGGAACTTGACATCATTCTCGTTCATGCTCGCCTGATTGTAGTAGTGGCTCGCCTTACCGTTCGGATAGATATAGCTCTCCCGTACGCCGAGTGAGAACGCAGCGTAGCGAATGTTCGAGTCGCGGATCGAATCGACCGCGGCACGGCACTTGTTGTACGAACCCATCGTGTCGGCAAAGCCGAAGAGGGCGAACGCGATCAGAGAAAGGAGGATCGTGAGGACAAGACGGAACTTCTTGTGTCCGAGACTGCTCGCACCCATCTTCACAGCGTTCTTCATCGGGAGACGAGAGCGGATGAATTTCGTTTTCGTTCCCGTGTAATCCTTTTTCCTCACGTCCTTTTTTTCGTCGGTCACGTTAAATACCGATGAGGTGTTGTCCTCTGCGATGCCTGCCGCCGTCTTCACGCCGTCGTTCACGCGTCGGTCGCTCGAGACCAGGATATCGGTCTCTCGCGTACGGAGGTACTCGTTGATGAGCGCGACGTCCCGCTCGGTAAGCTGA
>JAZSIN010000318.1:0-3233 GCA_045533845.1 Eubacteriales bacterium
GCTCAAATTGAGACAACGTAAACGGATTCGGGAAGCGAAGCATCACAGTTCCGTTTTCGGTCTCAAACGCCCTTACGTCTCCGAGCATCGCGCGGTACATCGGATGCTCTCCCGTCATTCGTTCGACGACCTCGGGCCATCCGCGGAGCGCCTTCAGGGGCTTCTTTTTCACTTCCGCCGCTTCCTTCGGTGCTTCCTTATTTATAGGAGCGGACACTTCCTTTTTCGTCCGCTCAGTCTTTTCCTGTGATTCTCGGATAGGCTCTACCTGTGCTTCGGATTCTTTTTTCTCGATCTCGGATGCCTCTACCGCTTGGGTCATGTATGTGATACCCAAACGGCGAAGCTCCTCCACTGTACGCTCAAGGGTGGCAATCCGCGAGAGCATCGATTCGGGAGAAACCGAAAGCGACGGCTCTGCCATTCGAAGCAGGGTGAATTCTGCCGTGATCCTTTTGATATCGGCACTCTTCTGCATCGATGTGAGCGCATCCTCAAGCATTTTACTGTGATACAAAAGGGTTTCCTTTTTAAAGAGCGCGGCAACTATGCGGAGCTCCTCAGCTTCGTTTTCGGTGAGATCGAGATACTCGGTCGCATTCGCCGAGGTACGCATCACAAGAATATCGCGATAAAGAGAGATGAGATCCTGCCAGAAGACACGAATATCGCGCGACGATCGAACGACTCGTTCGATCTCCTCAAAAATGATCTCGGTGTCCCCCTCCGCTACCGCTTTTACAACGCGGAGCATTGCGGTGCGTCCCGTTGAACCGACCGTCTCGTTCACAAGATCGACCGTGATGCGCTCGTGACTGCCCGCGCAGAGCTCAAGGAGGCTGATGCTGTCACGCATACCACCCTGCGCCATTTTGGCGATCAGGAAAGCGGCGTCGTTCTCGATCTCAATGCTCTCCGCCTCTGCGATCTGTAGGATACGGCGCATCAGATCGGGAATCGCGATCCTACGGAAATCGAATCGCTGACAGCGAGAAATGATCGTAGACGGAAGCTTATGCAGCTCGGTCGTTGCGAGAATAAAAATAACGTGCGACGGAGGCTCCTCAAGGGTCTTTAGAAGCGCGTTGAAGGCACTGCCCGAAAGCATATGGACCTCGTCTATGATATAAACGCGGTATTTCAGCGCGGTTGGCGTGTAAACGACCTCGTCGCGAATATCGCGGACATTGTCAACGCTGTTGTTCGAAGCGGCATCCATCTCGAGAATGTCGGTCACCGTGCTTGTATCGATCAGCCTGCAGGCGTCACATTCGCCGCACGGAGAGCCGTCTTTCGGATGCTCACAATTAACGACCTTTGCGAGGATTTTCGCGCAGGTGGTCTTTCCCGTTCCGCGCGAGCCGCAAAAGAGGTACGCATGACTGAAAAGTCCGTGTTCCGCCTCGTACTTCAGAACACGCGTAATATGATCCTGACCGAAAACATCGTCAAAGGTCTGCGGTCGCCATTTTCTGTATAAAGCCTGATGCATTACGGTGCTCCCTTCCGCAGATCCCGTCACGGACCTGCTGATTCACGAAAAATACCCGCGGCGAATCCCTCAAAACGATCCGCCGCGGGTCTTACGCTTTATCTTACAACCATAGACCAAGACCATACACCCTTCCGTCGAATGTCACACCCACGCGACGCCGCGCCCCCTTGCTCGGAACAGGCAACCCTGCGGCACATCCGGTTCACTGCTTAATGCTGCTTGGTTCCCCACCTGACATGGTTCACAGCTCCGAATTGCGCAAGACCCATTCTTCAACACAAGAAGGACGGACACAGACCGTAAGCGATCGACCCTCGGGAAGGGGATGCGCCCCCTGCTGGAACGGTTTTCACGGACAGGGCACCGCTAATTCCCCGGCCGGTATGGCCCTGGTCTACCGATTGTAAGATAAAAGGACGTATCGTCCTAACTCAAATTATTATAACAGATTTGCACTCCTTTTGCAATAGCTTTTCGGAAAATTCACGATTTTTTTATATTTCGAGCGGCAGAAAACAGGGCTTTCCTGTATTCTGCCGCCTTTCCCGATCTATACGTATTGCTTCCCGCTTCCGACGAAGCGCCGATCGACCACTATATCGGGCGCGCCTATCCTCGGGATCACAAGGATCGCCTGCTTTTCGTCCGAAATCTTAAAGATCTCTCGCCGCTCCTTCATATAGTAAAACGGCGCGTGGCTGATATTGAAGTCCTCCCCGTCGATTGCAACGAGGGTCTTCCCCGTAAGTCGGCTGAAGGAAAGTCTAACCGTATGTATTTCCCCATCCACCTCAGTTGTCCATTCGTATTTTTTCATATTTCCCTCCGTTTCTACTTACGAAAAGATCGTAAGCTGGTCAGTCTCGTCGAGCCCCGTGAGCACGTTGTTGCGGCGCAGGATCTCTACGACCGACTTCGTGAGCTTAGCGCGGCTCTGCATATCCTCGATCGAGAAAAAGGGCTCCTCATTCCGCGCGTTGACAATATTCTGTGCGGCATTTTCACCGAGTCCCGGGAGTGCCGAGAACGGCATACGGATCGCACCGTTTTCGGGCAGAAAGGCTCTCGCCTCCGACTTGTGGATATCGATCGGCAGGAACTTGATCTTCCGCGCGAAGCACTCGTTTGCAAGCTGAAGGGACGGGATCATATCCCTTTCCTTCGGAGACGCCTCCTTGCCTCGCTTTTCAATATCCTTAATGTAGCTGACGAGATAGTTCTTTCCCTTTCCGACGATCTCGGCGTCAAAGCCGTGCGGTGCAACGGTAAACATCGCGCAGTAGAAAGCAATCGGCATATGCACCTTATACCATCCGAGACGGATCGCGGACATAACGTACGCGGCGGCGTGTGCCTTCGGAAACATATACTTGATCTTTTTACACGAACCGATGTACCACTCGGGCACGTTGTTCTTCCGCATCTCTTCCTCCCACTCGGGAGTGAGTCCCTTGCCCTTACGGACCGCCTCCATGATCTTAAAGGCAAGCGCATTCTCAAGACCGTAGCGGATCAGGTCGTTCATAATATTGTCTCGACATCCGATAACGTGAGAAATATCACAAATACCGTTCTTAATAAGATCCTGCGCGTTACCGAGCCATACGTCAGTTCCGTGAGAAAGTCCCGAGATCTGAAGCAAGTCCGCAAAGGATTTCGGCTTTGCATCCTCGATCATCTGCATTACGAACTTAGTGCCAAACTCAGGAAGACCGTACGTGCCAACCTTACAGTCAAG
>JAZSIN010000189.1:0-2869 GCA_045533845.1 Eubacteriales bacterium
CGTTTGCCTCAGCTTATCCTGTCCGAACTTTTTATGTGCAGGTCCACCCATTGTCATTTCCTCTTTCCTTCGATAAAGTCGGTATCCTTACAGAAAAAGTATAGCACAGTTTCGATTTCTTGTCAAGAACGGCTTCAAAAAAGAACGGATGGCGGTGATCTCCCTATTCCGGGAGATCACCGCCAATACTTAAAGATAGGTCTTCATTACTTCAATATTCTTCTGTTCGAACGAGATGATCTCCTTCGCGAGATCGACCGCCGCGTCGTAATACGGCTCATCCTTGTCGACCTCCTCAAGCTCGTGCAGGATCCTCGTTTGATCGGTAATCCCCATCGTAGAGCCCTCGATGATCATTTCTGCGAGGTGGCTCGAGGTGCTGTCCATCATCGTGTTCATCGCGATGCCCATTTTCGAGCCCATTTTTGCGAAAACGCCTGCCTCCTTTGCCTCTCGGTGCTCAGAGTCAAGAAGCACCTTTGCGTCGTCCGCAAGGCGTTTGTAGCCCTCGAGCTGCTTCAGCATATCCCTGCGGAGTCCCTCGTCCGTGACCTTTGGCATCAGATCGAGAATAGCGGATTCACCCATCTTCAAATTTTTATACATTTCCCCAGCCGCGTGGGGGACGCTTGTTTTTACCTTTTCCATACCGATTCCCTTTCTTAAAATATCAGAATACGGGTTTAGTATGGAACGGTCCGTCCCGTTTTATGTATCCGCCAAAGAAAGCTTTTCGCTTACCGCCCTTCGTACACCTTTTTCTCGCGAACGTCCGGGCCCTCGAACATAAGGGGCTTATACTCCCCAAACAGACGGCTCGTAACACGGTCCCAATATTTTTTCTGCAATTCCGCATGCTTCAGGTTTGTGCTGATCATCGTCGACTTGTGCGCATTGATCCGAGTGTCAATGACGTCGTACAGGACCGAGATCGTAAACTGGTTCGTAAGCTCGGTCCCGAGATCGTCAATGATGAGAAGATCGGCCTCAAACACGCGCGAAACATTCTCGTTCTCACTTCCGTCCGTGTTTCTGCCAAACTGCACCCGTTCAAAATCGCGGAACAGATTCACCGCACTGACGTAATATACGTCAAAGCCGCGCTCGATAATCCTGCCTGCGGCGGCGCTCGAAAGATGTGTCTTTCCGCGTCCTGTCCCGCCGACAAGGAGAAAATTCTCGGACCGCTTGTCGGAAAACCGCTCCGAAAAATCGAGAAGGGTCGAGAAATTATACTCCGCTCTCGAAAGAAGCTTCGGATCAGAGCGAAAATAATCGAAAGAAAAGGACTCGAAGGTCTGCTCCTTCAGAAGATTTCCGATGCCCGAGGACTCGTATCCCGCAAGGATCAGCTCCCGATTCATGCAGGAGCACATCTTCATATTGACGTAGCCCGTATCTCCGCAAAGCGGACAGACGTACTTCACGTCGGTATAGTCAGACGGATAACCGTTCTCTACGAGAAGCGCGGCGCGCTTTTCCTGGAGAAGACGGTTCTTCTCCTTCGCACGCTCGATCATCTCGGCACGCTCCTCCTGCGACGATGCACGGAGGACTGCCCCCATAATATCCGAGCCCGCGCGCGCAATCTCACGGTCAAGCTCCCACAGCCCGGGGATCTTCATCTCAAGCTCGTGCTTCCGTTCCTCCGCTGCCTCCTGTGCAAGGAGATACTTCTTATCGTATTCCGCACGGATACGCGCGTAATTTGCCTTATTATATCCCATAGTCGGTCTCCTTTACTGATCGGATTTTTCCGTATCACTGTATAGCTTCTCGTACGCATCACCATAGCTCCTCCGAAGCGCAGCCTCAAAGAAATCGTCGGTGTTAAAGTTTTCACTTTCGGTCTTCCCCGTCTTTTCTTCACGTTCTGCCTTTTCGACAGCCTCGGGCGTCGTGAGTCCCTCGCGATACCATCGTTCAAGGATCTTGTCAGCGTACGGTACGGAAGCCTTACCTGTCGCATCGACTGTCTTTTCATATGCGAGACGGATCAGCTCCATACTCGCGTTATATTCTCCGAGCCAAAGCATGACCGCCTTTTTTTCCTTTGAGGAAAACGCCCTCGAACCCATTCCGAAGATCGATCGGATCTGTCCCTCATTCGTCCGAACGAGGCGAAGACGGTCGAGATGCTCACGCAGCGCCATAGGCTCGGTAATTCCGTCATCGGTAAGCGAAAACGCCATTTTTTCGACGTAGTGGAGCGTCTTCCGCTCCTCCTCGGGAAGCTCTCCAAAGTAACGGAGCAGCGTCAGAACATATTCCTCGCTGAGGGCGAGATGCTCGATGAGTCCGATAATCTTACCAATATCGCGCGGATTGAACATTCTTCCGTAGGCGCGCTGACACTCGTCAATAAAAAGCGAAATATCCTTCCTCTTTTCGAGGAGCTCTGAGAGCTCAGTCATCGTGTAATTCGGGAGCGCATCCACGGGGTGCGGTGTTCTCTCGGGCTTGACGGTCTCTCCGGTCTTCCTTTCATCGGATACGATTTTTTTCTCGGTCGGGGTCTCGGCCGTTCGCCGCACGGTCTTTTTTTCGGGCGTCCGTTCCTCCGTAAGGTCGATCACCCCCGCGCCTCTCCAATATGAGATCGCACGCTCCACGTCAGCGAAAGAAACGTCGATCCGCTCCGAGAAGGCGAGAAGCGCCTCGGGTGAGCCCTCCCTCGCCGCAGGATCAGCTGAGAGACACCAAAGAACCTTACAGTCGAGTCCACTTGCACGCTCCGCGGCATCTGCCGCCGCGAGCGGAAGAACGGCCACCTCGTCGCCGTATAACAGGCGAATCCGCTTCTTTTCTCTATTCGTTTGTGCCTTTTTACCTTTTCCACCCATATATACGTACCTTTCCGATCACATAG
>JAZSIN010000137.1:0-2673 GCA_045533845.1 Eubacteriales bacterium
CAACCCCCGGAACCGCATCGACGGTCATGTACGCGACGGGCTACGATCCGCTCACGATGAAGCCCGTGTACGTCGCGACCGATTACCGTGACAAACAGCTTCAGCGTGCCCTTCTGCAGTACAACCGCCCCGAAAACGCGCCGCTCGTGCGCGAGGCACTGCAAAGGATCGGCAGAGAGGATCTGATCGGATACACAGAGGACTGTCTCGTCCGTCCCGAGGGACGCCCGCCCCAAAAAAGCAGCCCCCAAAAGGGCTTCGGGCAGAAAAAAAAGGACACAAGCCGTCAAAAAAGCCGTGTACAACAGAACGAAGGAAGAGCGGCGAAAGACCGCGGGAATCCCAAAGCCAAGTCCCATGCCTCCAAAAAGGCAGGCTGGGCAAAGCCTCAGAAAACCGCCGGAAAGCGCGGAAAACGGTAAGGAATGAAGCATATGAAACGAATTTTACTTCTTGCGACCGGCGGAACGATCGCCTCTCTGCGCACCGAAAAGGGGCTCGACCCCGAGCTCTCCTCGGAGGAGCTTCTCTCCTTCGTCCCCGAGATCCGCTCGCTCTGCTCGGTCGATACGCGACAAGTATACGAGCTTGACAGCACCAATATGCGCCCTGAGCATTGGCTGAATCTCTCGCGGATCATAAAAGAGGAATACGACCGCTACGATGGCTTTGTCATCACACACGGAACCGACACGATGGCGTACGCCGCAGCGCTCCTCTACTACCTGATCCAGAACAGCCCGAAGCCCGTGGTTCTGACGGGGGCACAGATCCCGATCAGTGCGCGCGACACAGACGCAAGAGAGAACCTCACAGACGCTTTCCGCTACGCCGCGTGCGACCGTGCCTGCGGAGTCCATATCGTGTTCGGCGGCAAGATCATCGCGGGCAACCGTGCGCGTAAAAACCGAACGAAAAGCTACAGCGCTTTTAAAAGCGTCGATTATCCCGAGATCGGCATCGTACAGGGCGACCGCATCCGCCTCTATATCCGCGAGGAGCTGAAGGGACCCGTTCTCTTCAGCGACGAGATCGACCCCTCGGTCCTCGTCATCAAGCTGATCCCGGGGATGAGCGCAGGGATCTTCGATTACGTCGCAGAAAACTGTCACGCCGTCATCATTGAAAGCTTCGGCGTCGGCGGACTGCCCTATTATAACAGCGACGAATTCGCCGACAAGATCGAGCTTCTCACGAAGAAGAACGTGCGCGTCGTCATCACGACACAGGTCCCGCACGAGGGCAGTGATATGTCCGTCTACCGCGTCGGACTTCGCATCAAGGAAAAATACGAGTTTCCCGAGGCGTACGATATGACCACCGAGGCGGTCTCAGCCAAGATTATGTGGGTGCTCCCGAAAGCGAAGACCTCCGCAGAATTCAGGGAGCTCTTCCTCTCCCCGATCGGCGAGGAGCTTCTGTGAAAAAAAGCACTTATGACACGTGTCATAAGTGCTTTTTTGTTCGGGCGGTCTACTCCTCCACCTCGATCGTCACCTTGTAAAGCTGTGCGCCCGCGTCCTCGACGTTGTAGCCAACGTAGAGCGTATTCCCGACAAGGGTAATGCTTTGCGCCGTGCACGCCTGCTGTACCGTCAGCGTAACGTACCCGACAAAGCTTCCGTCGGACGTCTTATAGACCGCGACGACGTTCGTCGCCGACTGAACGTAGTAGAGATATTCCCCGTCGCACGCGATCGCCTGCTTCGTGAAGCCCGTGTTGTAACCCGTATAGGTTTCGACCTTTTTGAGATCCGGATCGAGCTTTACAAGGTCGTATAACCCCGAGGGCAATGCCCAGTAGCACCGATTCACCGCGTCGTACGTCAGCCCGAAGAGACTAAAGCCAAGCGATTTCGTTTCAATGACCGCAAGCGTCTCGGGATCAAGGATCGTGACCTGATCCTTCGTACTCGCGTTATGCGCGACGAGGATCCGATCGTTCACGGGATCGTACGTCATATCGTTTGCGCTTCCCACGGAAAGCCCGTCCCTCGTAAGAACGATCGAGCCCGTTTTGAGATCGATCTTATGGATCGCCGTCCTGCTTCCCGTATTCATCGCAAGGTAGAGATACGTACCGTCCGAGCAGCTGCCCTGCGCCGTTCCGTACGTGTTCCCCTCCGCATCGGTGTAGTCGGGGTACGCCTTCCATTTGTTCATCTCAATCGAAAAATGCGGCTCTGCGATCCCCGAGAGCTTGGTCTCATATACCATCCCGCCCTTGCTGGACTTGTAATACGCGATATAAAACGTGTCGCCGATGTGCGAGATGTTTTCAAGCTCGTAGCTGTTCTGCGGAAGATCGATCTCTCCGACAAACGCGCCCGTTTTATCATAGACCATAATGGTATTCGCCTTATACTGACCGAAATAAATGTACTTCGAGTCGACGTCCATTCCCTGCTTCGTCTGCCCGTTGTTTACGCCAATGTAGGTCTTACCGACCTGCTTGAAATTGCGGTCGAGCTTCACGAAGTTATAACACCCCGAAAGTCCCGCCCAAAAGCAGTTCTCATACAGATCGTACGAAAGCGAATAGATCTCGAGCGAGATATCCTTCTTTTCCTTGAACGCCATTGTGGTGGCGTCAAAGATCGAAATGTGCTGTCTGTCGGGCGAATTGTGCACGATGATCAGCTCGTTGGGGTCGGGGACGAAGTCGGATCGTAG
>JAZSIN010000041.1:0-3761 GCA_045533845.1 Eubacteriales bacterium
AAGAGGGTCGAGGTCTCGCCGAGGCGCATCGGGAGCTCGCGGTAGGAGCGCTTCTTGTTGAGGAAGACCTGATACTGGAAGGGGCAGGTCATCGGACGGAGCGCGAAGCATTCCTTCGTGTAGTCGTCGGGATCGCCCATAACGAACATACCGTCGAGGTAGTGATCCCAGTGACCCGAGATCTTGTAAAGCTCACGCTTTGCCATCAGAGGCGTCTTGGTGAGAAGATAGCCCCTCTTTTCCTCCTCGTCCTCGACCCATCTCTGCAGACGCTGAATGGTTCTTGCGCCCTTCGGAAGGAGGATCGGGAGACCCTGACCGATGGAGTCGACGGTCGTGAAATATTCGAGGTCGCGCCCGACCTTGTTATGGTCGCGCTTCAGTGCCTCCTCCTGCATCGTGAGGAACTGATTCAGTTCGTCCTTCGAGGGGAAAGCGAGACCGTATACGCGCTGGAGCATCTTGTTGTTCTGATCGCCCTTATAGTACGCGCCCGTGCATTGCGTCAGCTTGAACGCCTTGATCATACCCGTCGAGCGGAGGTGCGGACCAGCGCAGAGGTCGACGTATTCGCCCTGACGGTAGAAGGAAATGACGGCGTCCTCGGGAAGCTCGTTGATCCTTTCAACCTTATAGGGCTCGTCGAGCTCTTCCATCAATTTCAGAGCCTCGTTCTTCGGAAGCACGAAACGCTCGATCAGGAGATTCTCCTTGACGATCTTCTTCATCTCACCCTCGATCTCTTTCAGGATCTCGGGGGTAAAGGAGACCTCACTGTCGAAGTCCTGGAAGTAGCCCGTGTCGGTTGCGGGACCGATCGTTTGCTTCGTTGCGGGGAAGAGGCGCTTAACCGCCTGTGCCATCACGTGTGCGGCGGTGTGGCGGAAGATCTTCGCACCGTCGGGGTCCTTGTAGGTGAGCAGGGTAACGTCTGCCTCATCGTCGATCACGCGGCTGAGCTCGGTGAGTTCACCGTTTACCGAAGCCGCGAGCACGTCACGGGAAATGATCTCGAGGGACTTTGCCGCCTCGTAGACCGTGATCGAGCCCTCCGCGTCGTAGACGTGACCCGAGGAAAACTTGATTTTTGCCATATCTTTCACTCCTTTGCGGCTTTTGCCGCTGAAAAATTTACGAATAAAAAACGCTCACCCCGAAAGACGGTCAGTCTTTCGGGGTGAGGACGATACGTCCGCACGGTTCCACCCGAGCGTTTTACTCATTTTCATATGTGATTTTACCCGACGCGCCGTGTACAGGGACGGTCGGATCGCGGGTGGTACCATAGGGGCGTCAGGTCTGCCTTTCACCAAAACGGCAGCTCTCTATGCATGACGGGTCCGTATGACGTGTTCCGCTTCTGTTAGTATAGCATAACCTTTCCCTGTTGTCAAGAGGGGAGAGGGAAAAAAGCCTTATTTTCAGGCGTTACGCGACTACTGTGGGGCGTTGGCTTGCTTTTGCCGCCGTTTTACAGGCAATATTTTATGAGTATCTCGACCGCGAGAGCACAGATGCAGGAGACAGCCGCGACGAGGGTGAGGCTCTTGCCTCGGAAGGCGAACACGCCGCCGACAAGGAGTCCTGCAGCTGCCGAAGTGACGTGTCCCGTTGCATAAAGTGCTGCGGGGAAGGTCATCGCTGCAAGGACCGCATATGGGATATAGTAGAGAAACGATACGAGGAAGCGATTCGTGATCCTTTTTCGAACCGCCGCAAAGGGGATCGCGCGGATCAGATAGGTCGAACCCGCAAGGATCAGCAGATAGATCCAGAAGTCCTTCATTCAGCCGCCTCCTCTCTGTCCTTCACGGGGAAGAGGAGGGCGCCGAGCACCGCCGCCATCACTGCCGTGAGGCTGATCGAGAGCCCTGAGGGGATCCTTGACAGCACGGGGAGATAATAAAAGAGTCCGTGGAGGATTGCCGCCACGCCTGCGACCGCGAGGACCGCCCCTGATTTCCGCGCGACGGGCATAACGATCGCGAGGAACATTCCGTAGATCGCGAGGCAGAGCGCGTTCAGCACGACTGCGGGGAGGATGTTTCCGAGCAGACTGCCGAGAAGCGTACCGAGCGTCCAGCCGATATAGGGCATCACCGAAAGTCCGAGGAAAAATTTCGTCGAGACCTCTCGCTCGAGCGACGCGACCGCGAAGATCTCATCGGTCATAAAGAAGCCGAGAAGCCACCGCTTGATCCCGCGAAAGGCGGGCTCTGTATTTTGCGAGAGGGAGAGAGACATAAAGGAATAGCGCACGTTGATTGTGAGCTGAGAGATCAACATTTCGAGGTATTGCCCGGGGACGGACATCACGCCGATGCCCGCAAGCTGACCTGCCGAGGTCACGGTCGTCATCGAAATGAGCACCGCCTGCCACCAATCGAAGCCGTAGGAGATCGCCATAATGCCGAAGGAAAAGGAGACCGAGAGGTAGCCGAGTCCGATTGGGATTCCGCTCCTCAGTCCGCGCTTAAAGAGATTCACTGTTTTATTCCGTCCGTTTTTGAAAATCGTTAACATCCCCTATTATAGCATAAACTCGCGGAAAAAGCAAGATTTGGAAAAGAAAAATAGGCTGACTCACCCGGGAGAGTCAGCCTATTCCTTTTTCGTTCGGTCATACTCGGACGGATGCTTATTTCGTCCGTTTTCCGATCGACACGGGACCGATGAGCCCGCTCGGCTTGATCAGCATAAAGCGCGCGAGAGGCGGTCTCGCTGCTCCGATCTCACAGCTGTGAATGCGGTGCAGCTCACGGACGATCAGGACAGCTTGCTTAGAAGAAAAAATTCGGCCGCTGATTTTTTCCGGTCTGACCCTCGGGCCATATCTGTTTTGCGTGTTGAAGCATAGAGGATGCTCTCTTTCGAGGTAAGCCCTGCGGCATTAATTCAGATATGTGATCAGTTCCTCGTCAAAGAATTGCGAGTCGCCGACCTCGGCGTAATCACCGAGAATGTTGTCGACGTGGCGTTGGTCTATCGCGTATTGCATCGGATCAGACGGCAGCTCGCCGTAGATCGCGCGGTAGATCATATGTGCGCCGACGTAGCCTGCAAGCGGTCTGCTATGGTCGTGTGCGTCGTCGATACACAGCTCCCAGCGGTCGATGCCGCCGAGGATCAGATCGTCAAGCTCTTCCTTCCAATTCAGACAAAAAAGCTCGGGGTAGTCGCTTTTTGCGGCGAGGATGGCGTTCGCGCTTTCGTTGTGCGCGGGGAATATGACGAGCGTGGTGCCGGAGTCGTCGCACGCCTCTTTGAGAGGCGCGAGATTTTTGACCTGACTCTCGGAGTAAAGTCCGCAGATGAATACGAATTCGTATCTTCCCTCGCGGATCAGTGCAAGGTACTCACCGTCTCCGGAGTAGGTTCCTACGTTGGCGTATCCCCTTGAAATCGCCTCTACAGAGCAGTCCTTTCCACCGTTTTGGAGCATTTCCGTTAAAATATCACCGATATTTGAGGAGGCGATGAAGCTGTTTCCTAGGATCAGGATCGAGGAAGGCTCGCCGTGCTCGGCTGCGAGCGCGCCGAGGGTGTCGCTTTGGGCTCGGTCGAACGCAAGCACGTCCATATAAAATCGGTCTATGCTTCTGTCGTCGATCTCCGCACAAGCGGCAGTAAGTGTGACGGTGCGGGTGTGACCGTTCGACGTATATCTGTATACGTACCGATAACGGAAGACGGCGTCAAGCTTTCTCTGCTCGATGTACTTGTCAACACGGACACCGTTTTGGGAATGCGATTCGGTATGC
>JAZSIN010000199.1:0-6572 GCA_045533845.1 Eubacteriales bacterium
AAATAGTATGGAAAAAATGAAAATTGATCATCCTTTTCTCTTGCAAAGCGGAGGAGATTGTGCTATAATCTAAAATGTCGGATTTTGAGCAATTTTGACGACTCGTTTCATACGAAAACCTCGCCTTCGAGGAAGGCGACAAAAATAATAAGGAGAACATACAATGGACAATTCGGCAGTAGCGAATGTGTCACTCGGGCAGGGTGCGTCCAAGGTAAGACGGACGATGATCGATCTGTTGATCGCTCTTTTTCCCGCAACGGTTGCGGCGATCGTCTTCTTTGGATTCAAGGCGGCGGTCATTATCGCGGCGTGTGTCGGCTCGGCGGTGCTTTCGGAATTTTTCTTTAACCTGATCGCGAAAAAGGATCAGACGGCGGGAGACCTTTCCGCAGTGGTCACAGGTCTTCTGCTCGCCCTGAACCTTTCGACGAATGTGACGGTATGGCAGTGTCTCGTCGGCTCGGTCTTTGCGATCGTGATCGTAAAGTGTGCTTTCGGGGGACGTGGCTACAATTTCGTCAATCCCGCGATCGCGGCGCGCGTAATGCTTCTGATCGCGTTTACCGAGGTCGCAGGCGGTGCGATGACGGTCTTCGCAGAGCTCGAGGCAGGCGCCACGCCTCTTGCAGTGCTCGGCGGTGCGGAGGGTGAGCTTCCGTCCCTTATCGATATGCTGATCGGTAACCGCGGCGGTGCGATCGGAGAGACCTCGATCGTTGCGCTCGCGCTCGGCGGCATTTATCTTCTGATCCGCAGAGTGATCACCTGGGAGATCCCCGTCGTTTACATCGCAGGCGTCTTTCTTCTGGCGTTTGCGTTCACTCAGGACGTGAATGAGGCGCTCTATCACGTGCTCGGTGGCGGACTCGTGCTCGGTGCGATCTTTATGGCGACTGATCCCGTCACTTCCCCGAAGAAGTGCCTCGGTAAGATCATATTTGCGCTCGGTGCGGCAATTATGACCGTTCTGATCCGTATGTACGGCACGTATCCCGAGGGTGTATCGTTCGCGATCCTCTTTATGAATATCATCTGCCCCTACATCGATCGGATGTTTGAACGGAAGCCGAAGAAAGAGGAGGTAGCAGCGGAATGAAAAAGAACGTTATGCCTACCGTTGTCCTCGGTTCGATCCTCGTGATCGTCGCGCTTCTTCTTTCGGTCGTGAATATGGTCACGGGTCCGATCATCGAGGCAAACAGAAACGCCGCCGCAAACGGTGCGCTTCTTGAGGTCCTTCCCGAGGGAAAGGGCTTTGAGGAATTGAATGCTATGGAGCTTGGTCTTCCCGCCGCAGTTACGAACGTTTATAAGGAAACGTCGGGGAAGGGCTTTGTCTTCCGTGTGACCTCCTCCGGCTATAAGTCGGGAATGGTCATTATGGTCGGTGTTGACGCCGAGGGCAAGGTCGCGGGCTCGAAGTGCCTCGAAACGCAGGACACCTTCGGAAAAGAGCCCGAGCTCGACAACAGCTACAACGGACAGACGATGTCCGAGTTCAACCCGAATATGATCTCGGGTGCGACGATGACGAGTAACGGCTACCGCGATGCGGTCAGCCTTGCGCTTCAGGCGTATGCACTTGCATCGGGCGGAGAGATCGATCCTGCGATCGCGCTTGAGGCGCTCATCAAGGAGCTTGCGCCCGGATTCGTCAATCCTGCGAAGATCGACGCGACGGGCAGTTTCAAGAAGGTGCTGAAGGCATCGAACGACGCGGGCTTCGCGTACATTATGCAGGACGGCGAGGAGACCTTCCTCGTGCTCGTGAATGCGACGGGCGGATGCACGGTGTACGATGCGGAGAAGAACGACGTCACCGCTATGCACGAGTCGCTCGTGACCGAGGCAAAGGCGCACGCCGCGCAGAATCAGGTCTCCTACGTCGAGGCGCTCTCGCAGAAGATGAAGGTTTTCTATGGAAGCGAGATCGAGCTCGAAACGCTTGAGATCCCGACCTTTAACACGGTCGTTGCAGCAGTCAAGGTCAAGACCACTGACGCTGAATACTACGGCTTCTACTCGAGAAGCGTTGGCTTCCATCAGATGGACGTCTTCTTCGTGATCGACGAAAGCGGCGCGATCGCCAAGATGGATGCAAGACAGTTTATCTTCGATGAAGAATACTTCATGAACTTCGGCGGCATGGACGTTTCCGCATACAAGGACGGCTTCGTAGGTGCTACTGCCGACACCTGGACGGACGACAAGGCGACCATTGCCACCGCGACGATGACGTCGAATGCGGTGAAGCAGTCGACGCGCGATTCATTCGAGGCATTTAACGCGATCAAGGAGGAGAACAACAATGAAGAACAGTAAGCTCAGCATACTCCTTCGCGGGATCATCGCGGAGAACCCCGTTCTGATCCTCATTCTCGGCACCTGTCCGACGCTTGCCGTGACGGGAAACGTTACGTCGGCACTTTCGATGGGCCTTGCCGCAACGGTCGTTCTCGTCTGCTCCAACATCGTTATTTCCGCACTCCGCAAGGTGATCCCCGACACGGTGCGCGTCCCCTGCTATATCGTGATCATAGCGACCTTCGTGACTGCGGTTCAAATGCTGCTTCAGGCGTATCTTCCCGCAGTGTACGATATGCTTGGCGTATATCTTGCCCTCATCGTCGTCAACTGTGTGATCCTCGGCAGGGCCGAGATGTTCGCACGGAAGAATCCCGTTCTCGACTCGGCGGTCGACGGCCTCGGAATGGGTCTTGGCTTCATTCTCGCCCTCTTCCTGATGGCATTCATCCGTGAGGTCTTCGGTGCGGGAAGCTTTATGGGGATCGAGCTCGGCTTTATGCAGCACTTCCGTATTCCCGTTCTTGCGCAGGCGCCCGGAGGGTTCCTCGTTTACGGCATTCTGATCGCCGTGATGAACAAGCTGACCGAAAAGAAGGGTGGCGTCAAGAAGAAGAGCTTCAGCTGTGAGGGCTGTCCCTCGGCAGAGATCTGCGTGAGCAAGCCCTGCCTCTCGAAAGAAGGAAAGGAGGAGCAGGAAAATGCTTAAGAGTCTTATTCTGATCCTGATGGGCGGCGTTCTGATCAACAACTACGTCTTAAATCAGTTCCTCGCCATCTCCCCCTTCCTCGGCGTTTCGAAGAAGGTCAATCAGGCGAGCGGTATGGGTATGGCAGTCATCTTCGTCATGCTCTTTGCCACCGCGGCGACCTGGCCGATCCACAATTACGTTCTCATCCCGCTCGGACTTGGATACCTGCAGACGATCGTCTTTATTCTCGTGATCGCGACGCTCGTGCAGTTCGTTGAGATCATTCTGAAGCGGTTTATTCCGTCGCTCCACGCGTCGCTCGGCATCTATCTGCCGCTGATCACGACCAACTGCGCGGTGCTCGGCGTTACGATCAACAATATCACGGCGGGATACAGCTTCCTTGAATCGATGGTGTCCTCGCTTGGCGTCGGACTCGGCTTCCTTCTCGCGATGCTTCTGTTTGCGGGCGTCCGCTCGAAGCTCGACGACTCGAATGCGCCGAAATGCTTCCGCGGTCTTCCCGTGACCCTGATCGCTGCTTCGATCGTTGCAATGTCGTTCTACGGCTTTGCGGGCATCGTGGAAAACCTGCTCGCATAAGGAGGAATTGAACTATGGAAATACTCATTCCCGTTCTGATCTGTCTTGGGATCGCGGTCGTTTGCGCGATCATCCTGACCGTCTCCACCCTGCTTTTCGGGGTAAAGGAGGACGAAACCTTCCTCGCGGTCCGTGACGCGCTTCCGGGCGCGAACTGCGGCGCCTGCGGCTACAGCGGCTGCGACGGCTATGCGAAGGCGCTTTCCGAAGGGAAGGTCACGGCTACGAATCTTTGCATTCCCGGTGGTGATAAGGCGTCGGAGGACGTTGCCGCCGTTCTCGGCGTTGAGGCTGAGAAGGCTGTAAAGCTGTTCGCTTACGTCGGCTGTCACGGTACGTGCGAAGCCACGCAGAAGGACGAAAAGCACCTCCGCGACGGCTTTACCTCCTGTAAGGAGGCGGCAGAGCATTGGAGTGGCGAGAACGTTTGCACCTTTGCTTGCATCGGTCTTGGCGACTGTGCTTCGGCTTGTCCGAATCAGGCGATCGTCGTTACCGATGGTGTTGCGCGCGTGATCTCGAGCCTCTGCACGGGCTGTGGACTGTGCGCGAAGAATTGCCCGCACAGCACCATCCGCATGATGGAGGAGGGGGCGATCGTCGCGATCGGCTGCTCGAACCACGATAAGGGCGTTCTCACGAGAAAGATGTGCACGAACGGCTGTATCGGCTGCTCCAAGTGTATGCGCACCTGCCCGAACGGTGCGATCACGATGGAGAACAACCTGCCCGTTATGGACTACACGAAGTGTATTGGCTGCGGACTGTGCGCCGATGCCTGCCCGATCCACGCGATCCACAAGGACGTTTTCATTTGCGAAAAGTGCCTTTGATCGAGGGTGAATAAACAATGCGCCGACGAGAGATCGAAAGAAATCTCGTCGGCCGGCTTTATTTTTCCGTGACACCGCGCTACGGAATCAGGACTCGCGCGCCGTATCCACCCGAGCGGACCGGGTATATACTCGGACGGGGCGGGGAGGAATGACTTGTTTTTTTACAAAACGACGTAGGGACTTGAAAAATCCGCTCCTTTATGCTATAATAGGCGGGTAACAAAACGAACAAAGAAACACCGAAGGTTGAAACAGAGAACATGAAACAGTACAGAATCATCGACGCACACTGCCACATCTATCCCGACAAGATCGCGTCAAAGGCTTCGGACGCGACAGGGCACTTTTACGATCTGCCGTCGAGCCTTGACGGCAGGATCTCTACGCTCCTCGAGCATGGAGAAAGGGCGGGGATCGGACATTTCGTTGTGCAGTCGGTCGCGACGACGCCTCATCAGGTGTCGAGCATCAACAATTTTATCGCAAATGCAGTTGCACAAAGTGGTGGCAGATTCACGGGGCTCGGAACCCTTCACCCCGACAGCGCGGATATGGAGGCTGACGTAAACGAGATCATTTCCCTCGGGCTGAAGGGGGTAAAGATGCATCCGGATATTCAGCATATCGCGCTGGACGATCCTCGTATGCACACGATATATGCACTCTGCGAGGGGCGGCTTCCAATGCTCCTCCATACAGGCGACTGTCGCTACGATTACTCGAACTGCAACCGTCTCATTCCCATACTTGAAGCATACCCGAGGCTTACTGTCATCGGCGCGCATTTTGGCGGCTGGTCTCTTTGGGAGGACGCGACGAAACAGCTCTGCAAATATGAAAATTTGTTCGTCGACTGCTCGTCCTCTCTGTATGCGATCACGCCGAAAAAGGCAAAGGAGCTGATCCACGCATACGGTACGAAGCGTGTGCTTTTCGGCACCGATTATCCCTTGTGGACGCCCGAGGAGGAGCTTCAACGGTTTATGCGCATCGAACTCACGGAAGAGGAGCGCGAGGATATTTTCTACAACAATGCCGCCGGGCTGTTCCTCGGAAAATAAAGAGAAAAACCACCGCAGAGCGGTGGTTTTTCTCTTCAGGTTATTTTCTCGGGGAAGCGGTGTCGGAGCCGTCGCCGACGAGTCCGAGGCGCTCTGCGGCGTCCTGCCGCATCTTGTACTTCAGTACCTTGCCGGCTGCGTTCATCGGGAAGCTATCGACGAATTCGATATACTTCGGGACCTTGTGGCGCGCCATGCTTGCCTTGATATAGTCGGTCATTTCCTCGACCGTGACGCTGCCCGGCTCCTTCAGGATGATACACGCCATGATCTCCTCGCCGTACTTCTTATCGGGTACGCCGATGACCTGAACATCCTTCGTTTCGGGGTGCGTATAAATAAACTCCTCAATCTCCTTCGGGTAGATGTTTTCACCGCCGCGGATGATCATATCCTTAAGGCGTCCCGTGATCTTATAGTTGCCGTTTTCGTCGTAGCAGGCGAGGTCGCCCGAATGGAGCCAACCGTCTTCGTCGATCGTTTCCTTCGTCGCGTCGGGCATCTTGTAGTAGCCCTTCATCGTGTTGTAACCCTTTGCACAGAACTCGCCGTTCACGCCCGGTCCGACCTCTTCACCCGTTTCGGGGTCGATGATCTTACACATGACGTGGGGGAAGACGCTTCCGACGGTCTCGGTGCGGACGTCGAGGGGATCGGTCCACGCGCTCATCGTGTTACCGGGGGCGCATTCTGTCTGACCGTAGACGCTGACGATGCCCGTCATATGCATCTCGTCCTCGCGCGCCGCGCGCTTCATCAGCTCGGGTGGGCAGCCGGAGCCTGCCATAATGCCCGTTCGCATATGCGAGAAGTCGGTGCTTCTGTAATTCGGGTGATTGAACATTGCGATAAACATCGTCGGTACGCCGTTAAAGCAGGTGATCTTCTCCTGACTAATGCACGCGAGCGAGGACTTTGCCGAGAAATAAGGCATCGGGCACATCGTCGTACCGTGTGTCATCGACGAGGTCATCGACAGCGTCATGCCGAAGCAGTGGAACATCGGGACCTGGATCATCATACGGTCAGCGGTGGAAAGCCCCATGCGGTCGCCGATACACTTGCCGTTGTTG
>JAZSIN010000139.1:0-2039 GCA_045533845.1 Eubacteriales bacterium
TCTTCCTAAGACCGCTTGGCCTCCGACTTCTTTGCTCCCGTCGGTGACGGCACGATCGATATGAAGGCGGCAGTTGAGCACGCAAGAGCGGCTGGGGCTGAATATTTCCTCGTCGAGCAGGACAACGCTTCGAAGCTTCCCGATACGATGGGACAGGTTGAACGTAGTATTCGTTACATTACGAAGTATTTATAAGAAATTTGGAGGAACAAACAGTGGAACAGGTAAGATACGGTATTATCGGGCTCGGAAATCAGGGCTTACACTACATTCGCAAGATCTTCGACGCAGGTAAGGCAAACAACGCCGTCATTACTGCGCTGTGTGACAGCAACGAGGCAAAGATCGAAAATATGAAAACGGTCACGACGAACGAGGAGGCCGTGTATTTCACCGATTACAGGGAAATGCTTGACAGCGGCCTTTGCGACGCGGTGATCGTTGCGGTTCCGCATTACAGCCATCCCGAAATGGTAATGGAGTGCCTCGCGCGCGGCATCAACGTCATTTGCGAGAAGCCTGCGGGCGTTTATACGAAGCAAGTGCGTGAGATGAACGAGGCGGCAAAGAAAAGCAAGGCGCTGTTCGGTATGATGTTTAATCAGCGTACGAACTGCCTTTACCGCAAAATGAAAGAGATCATTGCGGAGGGCGGCATCGGTGAATTGCAGCGCGTTACCTGGATCATCACCGATTGGTTCAGATCGCAGCATTACTACGATAGTGGAAGCTGGAGAGCGACCTGGGCGGGAGAGGGCGGCGGTGTTCTCATCAATCAGTGTCCGCACCAGATCGACCTTGTGCAGTGGGTCGTCGGTGAGATGCCCGTATCGGTCAACGGCTTTTGCCAGTACGGCAAGTGGCACGACATCGAGGTTGAGGACGAGGTTACGGCTTACTTCCGCTATAAGAACGGCGCAACGGGCGTCTTCATCACAACGACGGGCGAGGCTCCCGGAACGAACCGCTTTGAGGTATCGGGTACGAAGGGCAAGCTCATTTGCGAGGGCGGAAAGCTCACTTGGGTGAAGAACGAGATCGACAGTATGGTGTGGTCGAAGACGACCACGGAAGGCTTCAAGAAGCCGCCGAAAGAAAGTGTAGAGGTCGAAACCGACGGAAAGAATCCGCAGCACGCGGGTATTATCAATAACTTCACCGCGGCGATCCTCGGCACCGAACCGCTGTTCGTCGACGGACAGGAGGGCATTGCGGGCGTTGAGCTGATGAACGCGATCGAGCTTTCGGGTTGGAACGACGGCGAAACGATCACGCTTCCCGTAGATGAGGAGCGCTACCTCCGCGAGCTCAACGC
Source organism: Eubacteriales bacterium (assembly GCA_045533845.1). GTDB lineage: Bacteria > Bacillota > Clostridia > Oscillospirales > CAG-272 > JAZNOQ01. Next base: position 1,316 of record JAZSIN010000139.1, read on the forward strand.
GCATCGTGCGGTCTCGCGCCTCAAGACGGTCGACGACAACGCGGTTGCCGATACGGCAGGTACCTTTGGCGATAAGTAAGTCGCAAGGAGGCGAAGGCTTTATGAAGGCAGCAATCATCGGATACGGCGTGATCGGCAGGGTGCACGCCGAGGTGATCCCGCAGTATGGGACGCTTGCGGCGATCTGTGACGTCGATCCCACGGTGCTCGAAACGGCACCTACAGAGCGTCGATATACCGACTACAAGGTGATGCTCGACGAGGTGAGACCCGACGTCGTACACGTCTGCACGCCGCATTATCTGCACGCTGAAATGGTGATCGAGGCGCTTTCGCGCGGGATCCACGTTCTGTGTGAGAAGCCCCTGTGCATTCGGGAAGAGGACATCGGGCGTATCCTTGAAGCCGAGCGGAATTCGTCCGCGACGCTTGCGGTCTGCCATCAGAATCGCTATAACGGCGCAAATCTTTTCGTGAAGGAATACCTCGAGGGAAAGACCGTAAAAGCGGCGGTCGGACAGGTCTCGTGGCACCGTGATGAGGCGTATTACGCTACGGGCGCGTGGAGAGGAAGATGGGAGACCGAGGGCGGTGGCGTTCTTATCAATCAGGCACTCCACACCCTCGACCTTATGCAGTGGCTGTGCGGAATGCCCGAGTCGCTGACGGCGAGTGTGTCGAATCTGACGCTGAAGAACGTGATCGAGGTCGAGGACACCGCGTC
>JAZSIN010000236.1:0-5374 GCA_045533845.1 Eubacteriales bacterium
AACGGAAATATACGGAGGTAGAGAATGTCGGAGTATACGATTTACAAGGATATCGCGGAGCGAACGGGGGGAGATATATACGTCGGGGTGGTCGGACCCGTGCGGTCGGGAAAATCCACCTTTATCAAGCGCTTTATGGAGTCGCTCGTTCTTCCGAACATCAAGGAGGGGTACAGCCGCGATCGCGCACGTGACGAGCTTCCGCAATCGGCGGGCGGCAAGACGGTAATGACGACCGAGCCGAAATTTATTCCGGACGAGGCGGTCCCGATCACGATCGACGGCTGCTCGGGGCTTCGGGTCAGAATGATCGACTGCGTTGGCTACATCGTTCCCGAAGCGCTCGGTACGATCGAAAATGGCGAGCCGCGCATGGTGCGGACCCCGTGGCAGGAGGAGCCGATGCCCTTCGTCGCGGCGGCGGAGACGGGAACGCGGAAGGTCATATCCGAGCACTCGACGATCGGAATGCTGATCACGACCGACGGCACGATCGGGGACATCAAACGAGAGAGCTACGTCGAGGCCGAGGAGCGCGTCGTAAACGAGCTGAAGGCGATCGGAAAGCCCTTCGCGGTCATCCTCAATTCCGCGCGTCCGGGGAGCGCCGAGGCGATGGCGCTCGCATACGAGCTCGAGGAAAAATACAAGGCGCCCGTTGCGCTCGTCTCTTGCCTCGACCTCGACGCGGAGGACATTCGAAGGATTCTCGAGATGGTCCTACACGAGTTTCCCGTCACCGAGGTAACGGTGCGGCTTCCCGATTGGGTATCGGCGCTCGACGGATCACATAAGATACGGGAGTCCCTCCTTTCTGCGGTTCGGAAATGCGGAGAGAAGATCGAGAAAACGGGAGACGTCCGCCTTGCCTTTACATCGCTTTCCGACAACGAATACGTCGAGTCGGTAAACGTCAGGACGGTCGACCTTGGGACGGGAAAGGCGGAGATTGCGGTGACGCTTCCCGCGGGGCTCTATTATACGGTGCTCGGCGAGCTTACGGGATTTACGGTCTCAAGCGACGAGGAGCTTTTCCTTCTCCTTCGCGATCTTTCCGAGATGAAGAAGCATTACGATAAGATTTCTGAGGCTCTGCTCGACGCGTCGGATAAGGGCTACGGGATCGTGATGCCTCAGGTCGAGGATTTGCGGCTAATGGAGCCCGAGATCATCAAGCAACCGGGCGGCTACGGGGTACGCCTCCGCGCGGCGGCACAGTCGATCCATATGATCCGCGCGAACATCGAGGCAGAGGTGCATCCGATCGTCGGTACTGAGCAGCAGTCTGAGGATCTGATCCGTTACCTGCTGCATGAATTCGAGGAGGATCCGACGCGGATCTGGGAGTCGAATCTTTTCGGGAAGACGCTCTACGAGCTCGTCAATGAAAGCCTCCACGCGAAGCTGTCGCATATGCCGGAGGAATCGCGCGAGAAGCTTTCGCACACGCTCGAGCGCATCATAAACGAAGGAAGCGGCGGTCTCATCTGTATTCTCCTGTAACACGATAAAAGTGGCGGAGCTTTTGCTCCGCCACTTGATTTTTTCTCTTATTTGTGCTACAATGAATAGTAGAAACCGTTAAAACGGAGGGAAAAGATGCATATACCGACGGGAAGCACACAGGAGCTTTCGATCCTGACCTTTGAAGACGCGATGAAGCACCGAGATGAAAGTGCGGTGTATGACCGTGAGAAATGGCTCTACATACCCGATTTTTATTCGGAATACCGTTATATCCTCGGAACGATTGGGGAAAGACCGCTCATTACGATCGGTATCAATCCGTCGACCGCAGAGCCCGACAATCTTGATAACACCCTGAAGTCGGTCGAGCGGATCGCGAAGGGAAACGGCTTTGACTCGTTCATTATGTTTAATGTCTATGCACAGCGCGCGACGAATCCCGACCATATGGATCACGAATTCAACGAGGCGCTCCACAGAGAAAATATGCGCGCCTTCCGCTGGGTGCTCGAGCAGAGCGGCGTACGTCCCGCTATCTGGGCGGCGTGGGGAACGATCGTCGAAAAGAGGGACTACCTGAAGCTGTGCCTTTCGGATATGGTAGAAGAGGGAAACCGCTTCCACGCCGAATGGTTTCAGGTAGGGAAGACGTCGGTCAAGGGGCATCCGCACCACCCACTCTATCTTCGCAAGGATGCAAGGGTAGAGCCGTTTGATATAGAGGAGTACCTTCGACGCATTTGAACGAAGGGAAAATCGCAAGTATAAACACTTCCGCTCCTTGAGTTGACTGCGGACGAACAACAAAACGAAACGTTCATTGAGGTTTTGCCTCGCTTTGACGGAAAAATATGACGCGCATTAGACAAGAAGGGGCTGAGTCAATGACTCAGCCCCTTTTTCTTATTTATTTGATGTCCACGTCAATCTCGACTGCGCGACCTGCGGCGGTCGCATAGACGAGAACGCGGTCGGGAAGCCGCCCCATCAATTCACGGAGTGCAAGCGCGTAATACGTGAGCTGCTCGCCGTGCCGCTCCTTCATCTTGAATTTCAGGAGGCGATCGTTTTCCTTCTCGGCGTCCGACAGGCGGTCGGTCTTGTAGTCGCAGAGAACGAGCCTTCCGTTTTCGTCGACGAAAAATACGTCGATAACGCCCTGTACGAGGATCTTCTCGTCCGACAGAACCCGTGCGCGTTCCTCGTTTTCGGTGAAGTGAATCGCGGGGAGGAAGATATTGAAGCGTTGCTCGCGGTAGATCTTTTTCGCGCGGAGAAGCTCGTCGAGAAGTGTACTCCTGAGGAACGTGTCAAGCTCGTCGATGCGGCAAAGCTCCACCATATCGGGGGAAAGGAAGCGCGCTTCTCTGAGAATCTCGAGCTCCGCGAGGCTGCCGCTTTCCTTCGCGCGATTCAAGTCGCAGAACTGAAGGAAGCAGTGCGTTGCCGTACCCATCCTTGCTGAGAGATCATCTCCCGAGCGGAAACGCTCCTCAGGCTCGTCGACGTCATCGAGGATGGCGGGCGAGAGGGTGGAGACCGACAGCTTCGCGGGGAGGCGTGAGAGCTCGACGTATGGGTATCTGAAGGAGAATCGCTCGCGGAAGAGTGTCATATATTCTGCGATCTTCTCCTCCGAAAGCGTCGGAGTCTCTACAGCCTTTACGACGGTCTCCTTTAAGGGCGAGATCGAAATATCCTGTACGACCGATGCCCTTACGGTCGGCCCGTCTTCGGTCTTTGTCACGGCGAGCGCGTAAAGGATCCATTCGATGTAGCTGCGCGCCTCCATCACGCTGTACCGCGAGGGTACGGCGGCGCGTGCATCCACCGATTTTTCGAGCGTCGGATAGGCGAGCGGTTTCGTCGTGATAATGAGGCGCTCGCGTGCGCGCGTGAGCGCGACGTAGAGGACACGCATCTCTTCCTCAACCGTTTTTTCGGTTGCCCGTTCTGCGATCGCATCGCGCATCGGTGTGTTGATGCGACCGAAGCCGCTCTCGTCCGAAAGCTTCATCGCAACGCCGAGCTCTTCGTCAACGAGAAGGGAGGCGGAGGAGTCGCTGAGATTGAATTTCTTACCCGCGTCCGCCAGGAAGACGACGGGGAATTCGAGACCCTTCGACTTGTGGATGGTCATCAACCGTACACAGTCGTCGCGGTCCTCCGATGGGGATTCCATCTTGGCGTCCCGTCGGATCAGCTCTTCAATGTAGGAAACGAACTGATAAAGTCCGCGGAAGGCACCCGATTCGAATTTCCGCGCGTAATCGTAAAGGCGCAGAAGGTGACGGCGGGAGGGAAGGATCGCAGAAAGTCCGCCACCGACCGACAGACGGGGATTCCCGAAGATCTGACGGATCAGACGGTCGACGGGAAGGGAGGCGGCGAGTGAGCGGTAGGTGTCGAGCTCTTCGAAAAAGAGCCTGCACTTCTCGGTGATCGCGTCTTCCGCGTGCTTCTCTCTGTAGGAAGAGAGCGCATCGTAAAGAGAGAGCGAGTCATCAGCCTCTCGTCTCACCGCAGTGAGATCGTCGAGCGTAAAGCCGTAAAGCGGGGAATGGAGCGTACCCGCGAGATAAACGTCTCTACGCGGATTGTCGATCGTATTGAGCAGGGAGAGGAGAAGGAGCACCTCTGGGTTCTCGAAAAATTCCTCCTCTGCGGAGATGCAGACGGGGATCTGCGCACGTATCAGTTCTGCTGAAATGCGATCAAGCGCGACTTTACTACGCGCAAGCACCGCGATATCGGCGGGGAGGATCGGCTTTCCGTCCGCTTTTTTGCCGTTTTCGAGGAGATCGCGGATGCGATTTGCGACGTAAACTGCCTCAGGCGATGCGGGGAGGGAGGATTCGTCGAGCTCGTCCTTTCGAGCCTTTCGCTCCTCGTTTGAAAGAACGACTACCTCAACGGGGTGCGGAATTGTTCCCGTCACGGAAGTCTTTGACGCGATCAGATCGTCCTCCTTCCGATAGGCGAGACCTCCTGTGCAGGAGGAAAAGAGGTTTCCGCATACGAGGTTGACAAAATCGATCACGGGAGGGTCACAGCGGTAGTTTTCCGACATATAGATCGCCGCCGCGTCGGAGGAGTCCGCCTCGACCGTGCCGTGCTTCGGGAAGGTGGCGCGATAAGAGGCAAAGACCGACGGATTCGCACCGCGGAAGCCGTAGATCGACTGCTTGATGTCGCCGACCATAAAGCGGTTGTTCGGCTTTGCGATCGACGAGAAGATAAGGTCCTGTACGCTGTCGACGTCCTGATATTCGTCGATGTAGATCTCGTCAAAGCGCTCGGAATAGGACACGGCGAGCGGCGTCGGATTGCCGTCCTTGCCGACGAGGAGCTGATAGGTATAGCGGCGGATATCGCTGAAGTCGCAGATCGCGCGGTGAAGCTTTTCTTCCTTGATCCGTTCGTCGTAGAGGTGAAGGAGCTCTGAGAGCTGACGCGACACCTGTGCGCTGTCCGCCATCGCACGTGCGATATCGGCGGCAGAGAGCAGGAAACGCGTGTCCTTCAGCTTTTTCAGCTTTTTGTTAAAGCTCGCGCGCAGGTTTTTATAAAATTCGCTTTCGGGCGTCGAGCACCCGCGCTTGATCGCGGAAAGGGAATTCGGTGTGTAGCCCTGAACGAGTGCTCTCGCGTCGTCGTAGCGGCGTGCGCGGATCGTTTCGAGCAGGACGCGGCAGAAGGAGAGCTCTTCCGAGAAGCACGTTGCATACGCCTTTTTCATCGCGTCGTTTCCTTCACACGCCTCGAGCGCACCGACATACGTTGTGATCATCGCTTCAAGGAGATCCTCCGTGCCTTGCGCCGTTGCCTCACCGAAGGGGGTGGAAAAGTAATCGCAGTGAGCACCGCTTGAGAGAACGGCGGCGTTCTTTTCAAGAAATCCGATCCC
>JAZSIN010000055.1:0-2684 GCA_045533845.1 Eubacteriales bacterium
CGAGCTGATCTCCACAGACGGGGCGAACGCGGATGCTCCCGTTAGCACGGGGCTTCTAAACCTCGCCGCAAAGACCGATATGGTGGTCTCACACGAGGTCGGAGAGCTTTGCTATTTTGAAGCGAAGGATTTCCTCCGCGCAATGAATCTGTCGAGCCTTCCGTACGTAACGGTCACCGAGGCGCCGAGCGCAGAAAAAGGGACGCTTTTTCTCGGCGCATCCCCCGTGCAATCGGGGCAGGTGATCTCCCTCGGGAATCTCGACCGCCTTACGTACGCGCCCGCTACGGTGGAAACGGGCGTCGGAAGCTTCCGCTTTTCGGTCGGGGAGACGGGGTACAGCGTCGAATGCCGTGTTTACGCGGTCGAGTCGCGAGGAGAACGTCCGACAGGGGCGTATGCCCCCGCTGCCCTGACGTCTGTCTTCACCTATCGCGGACTTTCGTACGAGGGACGGCTTTCGGGCTACGACGCAGACGGTGACGACGTTGTCTACGAGATCGTTTCCGCTCCCGCGCACGGCGCCTGCCGCATCCTCGACCGTGAAAGGGGGATCTACGTCTATACCCCCTATCAGGGCTACGTCGGAGAGGATTCCTTCCGCTACGTCGTGCGCGATGCGAAGGGGAATTACAGCGAGAGCTGTTCGGTCGAAATGACGGTGCGTGAACGGGGCGTCACCGTGCAGTACGTTGACCTCACGTCCGACCGCACGGTCTCTGCGGCGATCCGAATGGAAGAAGCGGGCGTGATGGGCGGCACCGAGGTCGGCGGGCAGACCTTCTTCTACCCCGAGGAGTCGGTCAGCCGCGTCGACTTCCTCGTGATGGCGATGCGCGCGCTCGGAGTGGACGGGGAAGCGGGGGAGAACGCGACCGTCTTTTGCGACGACGGCGAGATCCCCGCGTCCCTTCGCGGCTTCGTGAAGCGGGCGTACGACCTCGGCGTCGTGAACGGTACCCTCGGAAAGGACGGACTTTACTTCAGCCCGAGCCGCGCGGTGACTCGCGCCGAGGGGGCGAAGATCCTCTCTCGGCTGATTGCGGTTTCGGAGTCCGTGCCGACCGCGCTGAAGCGTCCTGCGGATACAGCGGTGTCAACCGTTTATTTCGACGATCTCGCGTCGATCCCCGCGTGGGCGGAGGAGGCGGTCTGTCACCTCACGGCGATCGGCGTTTACGAGGGGGAAGACGGGAGCGCCGCAGTTTCCGCCCCCCTCACGCGTGCCGATGCGGCAAAGATGCTTGCGACCCTTCTCCACGTGTCGGAGAACGAGACGTAAATATTTCGTATACGGGCGGCATTTTGCCGCCCGTAGTGCGTATTTTTTCACCGCATTTCACAAAATGGGGGAGAAAAACGGGCGGATATACGGAAGAAGTGAAAAAAATTGCAAAAAAATCGAAAATCCTCTTGACAACCCGACCGTATTTCGTTATAATATGTAATGTTGCATTTTATGTCTATGGCTTTTGGAGGTAAGAAGCGAATGAAAATTGATATGCGCCCGCTTCTCAAGGGTGATACCGATGTCATTTCGATTGATTACACTTTGAAACCGGATTTTGAAGCAGATGTGTCATTTCCGTCTGACGTAGAGGTGAAGGGCTCTGTCAAAGATATGGCAGGGTATATCCGCCTTAGTCTTACGGCTACGCTTCCCTTTGAATCGATCTGCGCACGGTGTCTCACGCCCGTACGCGACGAGGTCGAGCTTTTGTTTGAGCGCACGGTCGTTGCTCCCGGCACGGTTAGTGAGGAAACGCTCGAGGAAGAGTTCGACGAGTATGCGGTTCTTGATGGGAATACGCTTGACGTGGATGAAGCGCTCCGAGAGGAGCTTCTTCTGGTGCTCCCGATGCGTGTGCTTTGCTCTCCGGATTGCCCCGGACTTTGTCCGAAATGCGGAAAGCCCCTCTCTGACGGGGACTGCGGCTGTGTAAAAAAGGAGACCGACCCTCGCTGGGACGTCTTAAAACAGCTGCTCGGAAAGGACAACGGCGAGTCGTAAGGCTCGAAGGAAGATCCGTGAAGCACGAAAGCCCACAAAATTGAGGGGCTTCAGAACGAAAATGCAAAACACAGAGTATAAGGTTAATCACGCCTTGTCGGAATGACTGGCGAAGGAGGTGTAGATCAATGGCAGTACCGAAGAGAAAGGTTTCGAAAGCACGCAGAGATAAGAGACGTTCGAACGTCTGGAAGCTGACCGTGCCCGGAATGACCGCTTGCCCGAAGTGCGGCGCGCTCATCATGAGCCATCGTGTTTGTAAGGCATGTGGCTACTATAACGGCGAAGAGATCATCAAGGTTGAGGACTGATTTCGGTCTTCACCGAGAGAGAGCGGCTCGCTTAAGAACCTGTTCTGCTTAGACCGTACGGTCGGCGGGGCAGGTTTTCTCTTTTTTGTGCGCTTCTTGTTACATTATTGTGAATTTCGCGCGTTAGCCCTTCCCAAACGAAGAGAAATGTGGTAAAATAAAATGAAGTACCGCGCTGTGCGGTCAAGTTAAACTGAAAGGACGTTTTTCATATATGAAGAAAAGACTGTTTATACTCATCGCGCTCCTTCTTGTTTCCATGTTTCTTCTGCTCTCCTGCAGTAAGCCAACGGAGGGCGGCGGAGAGGGAACGACCGCGGGAAAAGAGGAGACGGTCGAGCCGATGGATTTCCTGAAGACCG
>JAZSIN010000222.1:0-17124 GCA_045533845.1 Eubacteriales bacterium
CGCCGACCCGCCACGCGCCTTCCCCTCCCCCTCTCCGCATTCCCCACTCAATATGCGGATGGCTGCCCCCCACCCGCTCACCGCAGAGGTCGTTCTCAACACCTATTCCGAGGAGGAATTGAAGCGGATTCTTTGGGTCTATGGGGAAGAAAAGTTCTCGGGACGGATCGCGCGGCTGATCGTAGAGGAGCGCGAAAGAAAGCCCCTCGAAACGACGGGCGAGCTCGTTGAGATCGTGAAAAGAGCGATCCCGCAAAAGGCCCGCGACGGCGGACACCACCCCGCAAAACGGACCTTTCAGGCGATCCGAATCGCCGTGAACGGAGAGCTCGACGTGATCGAGCCCGCGATCGAATCGGCGGCGCGCCTTTTGAATCCCGGCGGACGGATCGTGATCATCTCCTTCCAGTCCCTTGAGGACCGTATCGTAAAGGAGACCTACAAGCGGCTTTCCGAGGGCTGTACCTGCCCGAAGAGCCTCCCGATCTGCGTATGCGGAAACAAACCGCTCTTAAGGGTTGTGAACCGCAAGCCCATCCTCCCGTCGGAGGAGGAGCTCCTTGAAAACCCTCGCTCCAGAAGCGCAAAGCTTCGCATCGCAGAGAGGATATAACATGTTCATACCACTTTTAATATTTGTACTGATGAAGCTGAAGGAGGCAAGCGAAAGCCGACTTCGGGAAATGGAGGAAGCTGTGACCGAATCGTATCTTCAGTCCGTTCGCAAGCGCGCAGTATTGCCGCAGAGCACAACCGAATACGATTCGCTTCACAAGTCGCTCCTTGCCCTCCGCACCCGCTTTGAGGGACGCGGCATCATGCACAGCGTTCGTCGCGACGCATCGAGACAGGCGGCAGCGGCGAGAAACGCACGTGCAATGGCACCCGGCGCATACGGAACGGCGACGCTCAGCGATCGTTTCCGCACGGGTGAGGAAAACGGAATGCGCTATATGACAAGCGCAGACTTCGTTCGTTACTATAAGGAGCACCGCAGACGGATGCGTCCCGACGCAGACCTCCGCTATATGGCGGTCGTGAGAAATGCGGCAAACGTCGTCCCGCGCGTGAAGCCGAAGAAAACGGCACTTGCTTCCGTGGGCGAAGCCGATCGCAGATTTGCGAAGGCGCTTGTATCGAGGCTCCCCGCTTCGGTGAGAGAAAAGCATCCCGCGATCGAAAAGCGAGCCGCAGAGGTGCACGGTTGGATCAAATCCGAGACCGTGCGCGAGGCACCGAAGTCGGAGAAACGGAAGTTCCCGATCTCGGTCGCAAGTGCGATCCTCGTTACGCTGATCTCACTTTCGCTCGTTGTGGGCGGAACGGTCATGGAGAGCGACGCGAATGCGCGCTATAGAGAGGCTTCCGCGACTCTTGAGGCGGTCAAGACTGAGGAATTGAACCTCGAGCACCGTCTGTCGGTGCGGATGGATCTCTCCGAAATCGAGGACTACGCGAGAAATACGCTCGGTATGGTCGACAGATCCTACGCCGAGGGTGTTTACCTTGACGGTACGAAAGCGGAATCGGTAGAGATCTACGAGGAGGATAGGACGACCTTTGGGTTGTCGACGCTCCTTTCGGCACTCGGGCTCGGCTCCTGACGGACAAAGCTGTCATAAAGCGTTCGGACACGGCATACAGTAAAGACGGGCGAGAGGCCCACAGAGCTTAAGTTAAGGAAGAAGGGAAGAACGCTTATGGAACGGGATTCGATCAGTCCATCGACGATACGGCGCGGAGTCGTCGTTTTTCTCATCGTCGGACTCCTCTTCTCGCTTCTACTCCTTCGCATTCTTCTTCTGCAGACGGTCGATTTCGAGCGTTATCAGCAGCAGGTGATCGATCAGATCACGACGACGGTCCCGATCCCCGCAGAGCGCGGGACGATGTACGACCGCAACGGACGCGTGATCGCGACGAACGTAACGACCTACACGGTCAGCATCGCACCGAGTATCATCGAGGCGAAGCAGAAGGAGCTTGATCGCAAGCTCGACAAAAAGGAAATTTCAAAAGAAAAATACGTCGTTTATAAGGACGTGATCGCATCGGGACTTTCGGAGATCCTCGGAGTGACTGAGGAAAAGATGTACGATCACATCGGAAAGACCCATCTTCTCGGGCGAGAGATCAAGAAAAACGTCGACGAGGAGATCGCGTATGAGGTCAGAGAGCTGATCGCGGAGCACGAACTTGAGGATATGATCTTCCTCGCCGCGACGTCGAGCCGCTATTACCCCTATAAGTCACTTGCAGCACAGACGATCGGCTTCACAGGCGCGGACGGCTCGGGACTTTACGGACTTGAGCTTCAGTACGATTCCGTTCTGAAGGGTGTCGACGGTGTCTACGTCACGGCACGTGATTCCGAGGGAATGGAAATGCCGTACGAGTACGAAAAGTACGTCGAGGCGATCCACGGCGGAAACCCCACGACGACGCTCGATACCTTTATTCAGGCGGCACTTGACGAGCAGGTCGCGTCGGCATATATCGAATCGGCGGGTCAGAACCGCGCGTGCGGAATGGTCATCAATGTCAACACCGGTGCAGTGCTTGCGATGTCGACCTACCCCTCCTTCGATCTCAATGACGCGTGGAAGCTCGATCCCGATTCGCAGGCGAAGCTTGACGCCGCAGGGCTTGATCCAACCTCCGACGCGTACTATCAGATGCAAGCCGAGCTTCGGCAGGTAATGTGGTCGAACAAGGCGATCACTGAGGTCTACATCCCCGGCTCGACCTTCAAGCCGATCACGGCGGCGATTGCTCTTGAAGAGAACGTCGCCACGGTCGACGAGGTCTTTAATTGTCCCGGCTATTACGTGATCCTCGGAACGCGGATCCGTTGCCACAAGACCTCTGGACACGGAACGCTGAACTTTGCAGAGGGACTTCAGCAGTCCTGCAACCCGATCCTGATGACGCTCGGTCAGAGCATCGGCAGGGATGCCTTCTACCGTTATTTTAAATCCTTTGGTTATCTTGAAAAGACGGGGATCGATTTCCCCGGTGAAGGGAACAGCATTTTTTACCCTGAGGACAGCTTCAGCTTGATCAATCTCGCAACTGCGTCCTTCGGCCAGAACTTCAAGATCTCCCTGCTGCAGCATATGACCGCGATCTCGGCGGTCGCAAACGGCGGTTATCTCGTCACCCCCTACTTCGTTGAGGAGATCGCCGATAACGACGGAAACGTGATCTACCGTCATGAGCCGTCGGTCAGAAGACAGGTTATCAGTGAATCAATTTCCGACACCGTGTGTGACATTCTCGAAAAGGGCGTGTCGGGAAACGGCGGCGCAAAGAACGCCTACGTAATGGGCTATAAAATCGCCGCAAAGACGGGTACCTCCGAGAAGATCGGAGACAACGACGGCTATATCTGCTCCTGCGTTGCCTTCGCTCCGTCGGACGATGCACAGATCGCCGTCATCATTATGGTCGACGAGCCGACCGAGGGATCACTCTACGGAAGCACCGTCGCGGCACCCTATATTGCAAAATTTATGGAGACCGTTCTGCCGTACCTCGGTGTTGAGGCGGAATATACAGAGGCAGAGCTTCAGAAGCTCGCCGTTAAGGTCTCTAGCTACCGCGGCTGGTCGGTGAACAAGGCGACCGAGTACGCGAAGAACGCCGGGCTTACGGTCACGGTGGTCGGAAGCGGTGACACGGTCACCTCGCAGATCCCCGAATCGGGCTCGTATGTTGAAAAGAGCAGCGGACGCATCATCCTTTACACGAACGGCGAAACGCCGAGTGAGACCGTCACAGTCCCCGATGTGGTCGGAAAGACGGCGGTCGCCGCCAACGCCTCGATCGTTAGTAAGGGACTTAATATTAAAATAGAGGGAACGAAAAATTACCTTTCGGGAACGGGCGCGACGGCTGTCGAGCAATTTCCTGCGGCGGGTGAAACGGTTCCCCTCGGAACGGTTGTGACCGTCACGTTCCGTTATCTCGGTGACGAGGATTACATCGACGACGAGGTAGTCGAGGATCTCTTCGGTTAAAAACCGTCATAAAACGAAAAAAAGCTTCATAGAATAATCCGCATCCGAATTTCGGAGGTAAGAAACGAAAGAGCGGGAGGCGGTTATGAGGCTGTCAGCATTACTGAAAAGCATGGGGTGCGGAGACGTATCCGTGCAGACGGACGTAGAGATCACGGGTATCAGCTCGGACTCGCGCGAGACGAAGCGGGGACACCTGTTCGTTGCACTTCGCGGAACAAGGACCGATTCGCATACGTATATCGGTGAAGCAATAGAAAACGGTGCCGTGTGTGCCGTGATCGAGGATCGGTCAATAGAGGGAATCAAAATTCCAACCGTGATCGTTCCCGATACGCGCGAGGCACTGTCAAGGCTGTGGGACGCCTACGTCGGACATCCCGCAGACGAAATGACGCTCGTTTCCGTAACGGGAACGAACGGAAAAACGACGGTCACCCACCTTCTTTCCGATATTCTCATGAAGGCGGGGAAGCGGGTCGGCAGAATTGGGACCGTGGAGGGAAGTGCGGCGGGGCGAAAGCTTCGAAACGAAAGCGCAAACCCCGAGGCGCATATGACGACACCGGATCCCTGTGTGCTCTACCCGATGCTCCTTGAGATGAAAGAAAGCGGCTGTGAGACCGTTGTGATGGAGGCGACCTCCCACGCGTCGGCTCTGAAAAAGCTTGCGCCCCTTCGGTTCGATCTTCTCATTTTCACGAATCTGACACACGATCATCTCGATTTTCATAAAACTCCCGAGCAGTATTTCGAGGCAAAGGTTGACCTCGTGAGACAGGCGCGGCGCGTGCTTGTGAACCTCGATAACAGCGCGGTGCTCGGTGATCCCTTCGGATACGCGCAGCGCTTTGCGGAAGCGGCGCGGAGGAGCGGTGCACAGGTGTTTACCTGTTCGTCGTACGCGTCGAGATCCCCCGATTTCCTCCTCTCCGAATTTCGCGAGGCAGATACGGGAATTACCTTCCGCTTCTTCAGCAGACTGCACGGCGAGGGCTTTACGGTTGAGTCGCCGCTTCGCGGTGGGTATAACGGTATGAATCTTCTCGAAAGCGCGGCGGCAGCATTCCTGCTTGGTGCATCGCGGGAGGACGTGAAAATGGCGCTTCGCACGTCAAACGGCGCACCGGGGCGGCTCGAAAGTGTGGATCTCGGAAACGGCGCTGAGATCTCGGTTTATATCGACTTCGCACACACGCCCGACGCGCTTGAGAATTTACTAAAGACCGTGCGCGGCTTCCGAAGGACGGGACAGCGCATAACGGTGCTGTTCGGATGCGGCGGCGACCGCGATCCGTCGAAGAGAAGGGAAATGGGACGCGTGGCGTCACGCCTCGCAGATCTTACTTATATTACGAGTGACAACAGCCGTTCGGAGGATCCGAACGCGATCATAAAAGACGTTTTGAAGGGCATAGATAAAGAGAAGCCCTACCGCGTCATAGCGGACAGACGCGAGGCGATCGAACGTGCGATCCTTGAAGCGAGAGACGGAGAGATCCTGCTCCTCTGCGGCAAGGGGCACGAGCACTATCAGATCGACCGAGCGGGGATACACGAGTTCTGCGAGGCCGAGATCGCAAAGGGCGCATATCGGCGGAGACAAGCGAAGAGAGACAACGGCCACGGTGCAAAGGAGTGAGGGTATGAAAATAGCGCTTGGAAGCGGTTCAACCGCCCTCACGGAGATTGCCGCATCGGTCGGATTTTCCGCAAGACTCGATGAAAATGGAAGAGACCCGCTCGTCACACATATCGCGACCGACTCGAGAGAGATTTCGGAGGGAACGCTCTTTCTCGGGATCAAGGGTGCGCGTGTCGACGGAAATGACTTCTGCGACGAGGTGCTGAGAAACGGTGCCGCCGCAGTCCTTTGTGAAAGAGCCCCGGAATCGGGTGCCGCAATCGTGACGGACGATACGGTGTTGGCGCTCGGAAGACTGGCAGACGCGGCACGCCGCCCCGCCCTCCGTACGGTTGCCATAACGGGAAGCGTCGGAAAAACGACGACGAAGGATATGATATCACTCGTCCTCTCGGAAAAGTATAAAACCCATTCCTCGAAAGGGAATTTCAACAGCAATATCGGACTTCCGATGTCGATCCTCGCGGCTCCCGCAAATGCCGAATACGGTGTGTTCGAGCTCGGAATGAGTGCCTTCCTCGAGATCGATTATCTCTCAAGGCTCGTCCGTCCCGACATCGGCGTGATCACGAACGTCGGCACCTCGCATATGGAGGCGCTCGGCTCACGCGAGAACATCGCGAAGGCGAAGCTTGAATTGCTGAACGGAATGGCGAAGGGATCGACCGTTCTTCTGAACGGCGATGAGCCCCTCCTTCGCGCGGCAAGAGAGGACGCTGAAAAGAAAGGCGTGAGAGCACTTTTCGTGTCGGTCGAAAATTCGGAAAAAGTTTCTTCGGAAGTAGATTTCCGCGCCGAGAACATTCGCGAGGAAATCGGGCAAACTATTTTTGATCTTTCCTTTGGCGAAACGGTCTACCGTGACGTGACTCTCAACGTAATGGGCGTCCATTTGGTCTACGCCGCACTGTTCGCCTCTGCCGTCGGTATTCTGGCGGGTGAGAGCGAAGAGGAGATCCGGCGGGGTCTTTCTCGCTTCACCTCCGCGCCGATGCGGCAGTCGATCGAAACCGTCGCGGGCGTTACGCTGATCGAGGACTGCTACAATGCAAGTCCCGAATCGATGCGCGCAGCGTTCGACGTTTCGAAAACGATCGTAGAGCGGCAGGGAAGAGGCAGACTTATCGCCCTCCTTGGCGATATGCGAGAGCTTGGAGACACGGCACCGCTTCTTCACGAGGCGGTCGGACGGTACGCTGTGGAATGTGGTGTTAGAAAGCTTTTTGCCTTCGGTGCTCTTGCGTCGGCTTACCTCATTGATGGAGCGCGCACGGCGGGGCTTCTCCGGGAGGATTCCTTTCCGATGGACGAAGAGGAAGACCCCGAAAGGGTCGCAGAACAGGTGCTTTCTGAGCTTCGGACGGGCGATGTGCTTCTCGTAAAGGCGAGTCGGGCACTTCGCGCCGAGCGGATCGTGCAGGTACTGCGCGAGCGGTTATCGCTCGGAAATTTGAACGACTGATCTTATATATCTTATTTTCATTAACATAACAATGCCTCGCGCCAAATGAACCTTCGGAAAGGTGCGAGGAGTAAAGAGCCGACCTGCACTGCGGCTACTCGGTCGATCCGAGTCGCAGAGCCGTTATGCGATCGGCAGAAAGAGCGCGACGAGCGCGTCGGTAGGTTCTTCGAAAGAAAAGAACGGGGCAGGCAACACACCCAAGGTTGCACGGCGCGGGGCAAAGCGGATCCTAACAAGGCCTGTGGGAGGATCCGCATCGCGCGAGCGTTCGACTCTTTGCTCCTGACACCTTTCCGAGAGAACAGAGACAGAGAGAAAAAACGGAAGGGAGAACCGAAATGACGAAGGAAATGCTGATTCAGCTCGCTATGTCTGCGATTCTCGCGGTCGGAGCGTTTGCTCTCACCTATTTTGCAATGCGAATCCTGCTTCCGAAGCTTCGTAAATACAAGCTCAATCAGCCGATCAGCATCTACGCGCCAAAGTCGCATATCGGTAAGGCATCGACTCCGACGCTCGGTGGTATCTCCTTCGTTTTCGCGACCACAGTCTTGATGATCCCCGTTTCGGTCTGGTTCCTCGTTACCGGAAGGGGAAAAGAGCTTCTTCCGCTTCTCTTTACCTTCGGATTTGCACTGCTCTGTGCCGCGATCGGCTTCGTAGACGACTATCAAAAGCTTGTGAAAAAACACAACGTCGGTCTCAAGGCGTGGCAAAAGCTTCTCCTTCAGCTCATCTTCGGCGCGATCTACCTCGTTTTGATGATCGCCTTTGGCGGGCTCGGAACCGAGATCCACATTCCGTACGTTGACAAAACGCTCGACCTCGGATATTTCACCTACGTGATCCTTCTTCTCCTCATTACGGGGATGACGAACAGCACGAACCTCACGGACGGCGTGGACGGTCTTCTGTCCTCGACCGCTGCAGTGTGTGCGACCTTTCTTCTGTCAGCGGCACTCTTCCTTCAGAGCATTGATTCCGCAGTGCTTCCCGCGTGCCTCCTCGGCGGCGTTGTCGCGTTCCTTCTCTTTAACGCGCACCCTGCAAGGGTCTTTATGGGCGACACGGGCTCGATCTTCATCGGAGCTATGCTCGTCGGTACGGCGATCCTCCTCGATGAACCCTTTGTCATTCTCGTTGCAGGCGGTATCTACGTCGTTGAGACCGCGTCGGTCATTCTGCAGGTCCTCAGCTGTAAGATGATCCGTTTTAGGTGGAGAAAGACGCGCTTCTTTAGGAGAACGCCCATCCACCATCACTTTGAAGACAAGGGATACACCGAAACCGAGATCGTCGTATCCTTCACCCTCGTCTCCCTTCTCTTTGCTTTCCTCGCATTCCTTGCGATCGTGTGACGGAAGGAGACCCCTCGGAAATGAAGGATAAAAAAGACAACCGCCTCGCGTCCTCCTTCAAGGAGCTGAAGGACACGGCAAAACGGTTCACCGACCGCTTCCTTGAGCGCCGCGTCGCGCGGGTGATGAAGCAGGATTCGGCTTTGCTCGATCCGCTGACCGAGACGCCGACGGGCGAGTCTCAGAAAAGTGTCGTCGTGCGCGGAAGCGTGGACGGATGGTTTCTCCTCTTTGCGGTGCTCCTCCTCTCGTTCGGAGCGGTGATGAGCTACAGCGCAAGCTCGGTGTACGCGCAGTCGGAATACGGCGACTCGATGTATTTCTTTAAGCGCTATCTCCTCTACGTGATCGGAGCGGGACTTTTTACGGCACTTCTCGTCTGGATCGCGACTCCGCAGATCTGGAAGGTACTCGGCATCCTCATCTACGGCGGCTCGATCCTCCTCCTCCTTCTCGTTTTGGTCATCGGAACGACGGGCGGCGGAGCACAACGCTGGATCGACCTCGGCTTCTTCACGATACAGCCCTCGGAGATCGCGAAAACAGGCGTCGTTATGATGCTCGCCCTCTATCTCGGGGCGCATGAAAAGGAAGTCACCTCGACCTCAAAGTGGGGCGGGAGCTTCAAGCACGGCGTGCTGATTCCCGGCATCATCCTCGGAACGATCATCCTGCTCGTTATGCTTGAAAAGCATATCTCGGGCATCATCATTATCGGCCTCATTGGCGTCGCGGTCATGGTCATCGGCGGGATGCGCCTCAAATGGCTCGGTATCCTCAGTGGGATCGGTGTCTCCGCAGTTGGGCTTCTCATCCTATGCTTCGACTACGCGAGAGCGCGCGTGACTTCGTGGATCAACCTTGAAAACGATCCCCTCGGCGACGGGTGGCAGACCCTTCAGGGGCTTTATGCGATCGGCTCGGGTGGCATCTTCGGTGTCGGACTCGGGAACAGCAGACAGAAATACGGCTACGTTTCGGAGCCGCAAAACGATTTCATTTTTTCCATTATTTGCGAGGAGCTCGGATTCGTCGGAGCACTCGTTACGATCCTACTGTTCGTGTGCCTCGTCTTCCGCGGCTTTCAGATCGCCGCAAAGGCGCCGAATCGCTTCTGTGCTCTGACGGTATACGGACTCAGCTTTAAGGTGGCACTGCAGACGATCCTCAACATCGCAGTCGTCACAAATTCAATGCCGAATACGGGTATCTCACTCCCGTTCTTCAGCTCGGGCGGTACCTCCCTTGCGATCCAGGTGCTCGAGATCGGCATCATCCTATCCATATCACGCTTTTCAAGTCAGAAAAAGGTGTAGAAAAAAAGATGAAAAACGGATTCACAGATGGATCCGACGGGAATATTATATTAACAGGACGAATAGAGAGACGAAGGAGCAAAAGACTTATGCGCGTACTTATGACCGGAGGCGGAACAGGCGGACACGTAAACCCTGCGATCGCGATCGCAGACCTCATCAAAAAGAATATTCCGGGGGCTGAGATTGCATTCGTCGGCACCGAGCACGGAATAGAGAATCGCCTCGTTCCTGAAAGCGGCTACGCGCTCTACCACGTGAAGGTTTCGGGCTTTAACCGCAGACATCTTCTTTCAAAGGAGAATCTGAAGGCGGCACTTGCCGCTGTGATCTCTCCGTTTGCAGCGAGGAAGATCATTAAGGAATTCCGTCCCGATCTCGTGATCGGAACAGGCGGATACGTGAGCTGGCCTCTTATCGTGGCGGCCTCCCGTATGAATATTCCCACCATCGTGCACGAATCGAATGCGACTCCCGGTCTCACCGTAAAGAAGCTTCAGCGCTACGCAGACGAGATCCTCGTCAACTTCAGCGAGACCGCAGAGGAGCTTCCTGATGCCGATCGCGTCATCCGTGTCGGAAACCCGCTCCGCGGCGATTTCGGTAGATATGATAAGAGAGAGGCTCGGAGACAGCTCGGCATCCGTGACGATGAGGTCTTCATTCTCTCCTACGGCGGAAGCATGGGGGCAGAGAAGGTCAACGGCGCAATGCTCGACGTGATGAAGGGCTACGACCTCGAAAATTTCTCGGTACGTCACCTCCACGCGACGGGTAAGATCGAATATGAAGCGAGCATGCGTCAGTTCCGCGAGGCGGGCCTCGACAAGAATCCGCGCATCCGTATGCAGGAGTACATTTACGATATGCCCCTTCAGATGGCGGCTGCAGATATCGTCGTATGCCGTGCGGGCGTAATGACGCAGACCGAGCTTGCTATGATGGGCAAGGCGGCAGTTCTGATTCCGTCCCCCAACGTAACGAACAACCATCAGTATAAGAACGCAGCAGTTCTCGCGAAGGCGGGCGCAGCAGTTCTCGTGCAGGAAAAGGAGCTCACGGGCGAGCGAATCGTTTCCGAAGTCCGCACGCTCGTTGAAAATAAGGAAAAGCGCGCGGCTCTCGAGGCGCGCATACACGACTTCGCGGACGCCGATACGAGTAAGTGCGTCTTCCGCGAGCTCGTACACCTCGTCGGTGACAACCGTCTCACCCTCTCTGAGGAGGACGAACAGGCACTCGGCAGAGCGGTCGCGGCACTTTGAGTACGCCAAGCGGTATGCGTGAAGGAAAAAGAGCGACTCCCCCTCGGGATACGGAACCCCCGATGAAGGGAACCGAGAAGACCCGTACGCCACACAGACGGGGAAGTGTGATCCTGCTTCGCACCCTCATCATCCTCCTCACGGTCGTTGCCGTAGCAGTTGTCGTACGCCTTCTTCTGTTCCTCGTTCCGATCCGCGAGATCGTGATCTGTGACACCTCTTACCACACGGAGGAGGAGCTCCTTGAGGCACTTGACCTTGAGACGGGTGAACGGATGTTTGGCTTTTCGAAAAAGAAGGCGGAAAAGCGGATGCTGAAGGACTGTACGCTCCTTTCAAGCGTCCGCATCAGGAGATCCCTCGGCGGAACAGTCACCGTTTCCGTTGAAGAGAAAAAAAGTGATTTCTACGTAAACGTGTCGGGAACCTATTGCCTCCTCGGGAGAGCGGATTTTCGTGTCCTCCTTGAATGCGACAGCCCCGACCGGTTTCTCGCACACGGCTTCTACGAGATCAGCCTCCCCGACGTCCGCGTGGCGTTTCTCGGAGACAAGCTCGAATACGGAAGCGAGAAGGAGAACGAATACGTAAGCGTTTTCCTCGACGCGATCGACACATCCCCACTGAAGGATCGCGTAACGGGCGTCCGCGCCGCAGAGCGGTTCAACCTCTCGGTCATCATCGACGGGAGGTACGACGTGGCGCTCGGCGATGTCAGGGACATAGGGGACAAGCTCGACTACTTCCTTGTGATGGAATCGTCGGCCGAGACCGAGATCTTCAGCTCGGGCTCCGACGCTGAAATCAACCTTTCGGTACTGAATGCGCCGACCGTGCGTGCGGTCGATGCGATCGATACGACCGTCGGAAAGGGATAAGGCTTTTTAATGAAAAAGAGAGGAAGCGACTTGCTTTGCCGTTTTTGACAAAGTAAGCCGCTTTTCGTGCTACCAAATTGTGAATTTAATGTTAACTTTCCTCGTCTGCGGTTGAAAAAAATGAAATAATATATTATTATATTATTGTGTGAACGTAATGTCCTGCGATTTCCCGGAATCGGCGGAGAGTGCGTTTTCGAAACCGAAAAAACGGTCAAAAAACAGGATCATCAGTGAAATTATCGGAGGAAAAGAAAATGGGTTTTGAACACGACGACAGCATGGAATGCGGTGTCAATATCAAGGTAATCGGCGTTGGCGGCGGAGGAAATAACGCGGTCAACAGAATGGTGGAGAGCGGCGTGAAGGGCGTTGAGTTTATCGGCGTCAATACCGACCGTCAGGCGCTCAGAAAGTCGAATATCCCGAATCAGGTACAGATCGGTGAGCGCATCACCAAGGGCCTTGGTGCAGGCGCAAATCCCGCAATGGGTGAGCGCGCGGCAGAGGAATCGGTCGAGGATCTGAAGTCGGTCCTCAGCGGCGCCAATATGGTTTTCGTCACCGCAGGTATGGGCGGCGGTACGGGTACGGGCGCAGCTCCCGTCGTCGCACGTGTGGCACGCGAGCTTGATATCCTCACCATCGGCGTCGTAACGAAGCCCTTCTCCTTTGAGGGTAAGAAGAGAATGCTTCAGGCAGAGGCAGGCATCGAGGAGCTCAGCCAGTACGTAGACTCGCTGATCGTCATTCCGAACGACCGTCTCCGTCTTATCACCAACACAAAGATCACGCTTGCAAACGCGTTCGGTATTTCTGATGACGTTCTCCGTAGCGGTGTTCAGAGCATTTCCGATCTTTTGACCGAGACCGCACATATCAACCTCGACTTCGCTGACGTCAAGCGCGTTATGGAGTCTGCAGGCTACGCACATATGGGCGTCGGCTACGGCTCGGGCAAGGACAAGGCAGAGGAGGCGGCACGCTCCGCGATCGCGAGCCCGCTGCTTGAGACCTCGATCAAGGGTGCGACCCGCATCCTGATCTCGATCACGGCATCTCCCGACCTCGGACTCGAGGAGGCGGCGATCGCAACCGAGCTGATCGGCGAAGAGGGACATCCCGATGCGGACATCATTTGGGGCGTTTCCTTTGACGAGAACCTTGAGGACGAGATGCGTATTACCATCGTTGCGACCGGCTTCGACAAGAAGCTCGAGGACGCTCCCGTTTCGAAGAAGCAGGCACAGCCCGCTTCGAAGCCTACTCCGAAGCCCTCTCTCAGCAACGATCTCGACGATCTTCTCGGTGGCTTCGCATCGATCCAGAAGTAATTTTCGCCTGCCGATGGCAGACGATTCGCATAATTTCGGGCGAGACCGTTTCCTTGCACAGGAGCAGAAACGGTGGCTCAAATGAGCAGAAGGACGGTTTCCCTTACACCTTCGGAGGGAAGCCGCCCTTCTTTTGTTGACATTTTTGCAAAAAATGATTAAACTTCTGTTCGATCAGTATAAGAGTAGTGTAAATTGCACGAATATAACGTGAGAGAGGTAAGCAAATGTCTATTTTGTCTATGGAGGAGCTGAAAAGGGAGCTCCTTTCGAATTCGGTCAAGAATGTCATTCTTGACACCGACGCGTATAACGAGATCGACGACCTGTACGCCATCGCATACGCGATGCTTTCGAAGGAGCGGGTAAGGCTTCTCTCGATCAGCGCGGCACCCTTTCTTAATATGCGTGCGGTCTCTCCCGCTGACGGAATGGAGAAGAGCTACCGTGAGATCCTCCGCATTATGAAGCTCGTCGACGAGAATACAGAGCTTCCCGTATACCGCGGCTCGACCGAGTTTATGGTCGACGTGAATACCCCCGTTGCATCCGAGGCAGCGGCTAACATCGTCCGCACCGTAACGGAGTCCGACGAGCGGGTCTATATCGTCGCGATCGGTGCGATCACGAACGTTGCGTCGGCGATCCTAATGTGTCCCGAAATCAAGGAAAAGGCGGTCGTCGTCTGGCTCGGCGGTCACGCCCTGCATTGGAAGGACACGAAGGAATTTAATATGCGTCAGGACATCCCTGCGACAAAGGTCGTCTTTGACAGCGGAATCCCGCTCGTTCAGCTTCCGTGCTGCGGCGTGGTCACGGAATTCCTTACGACGCTTCCTGAGCTTCACTATCATCTTGACGGGAAAAACGCGCTATGCGATTACCTCGTTGAGATCACGGAGGCGTTTAATAAGAAGAATGCCCCCGTTTGGTCGAAGGTCATCTGGGACGTGACCGCCGTTGCGGCAGTCGCGTGTCCCGAGGCGCTCGATCTTGTAGCGATCCCCACGCCCCGTGTAACGAGTGACGGCTACTACGCCTTCGACAGCGGACGCCACCCCTATCTGTACACCCGTTCCCTTAAGCGGAATACACTTTTTGCGGATCTGTTCCGTAAGCTTGCGGAAAAATAATTCCGAGGTCTATTTGTGGAAAAATTCATTTTGTTTGGTGTGATCGTAAATACGGTCGCCGCAGCGGGAGGCGCACTCATCGGTCTCCTTCTTCGCCATGTCATCAAAAAACGGAATACAAAGCTCTCGGGCGGTCCCGAGAATCTTGACAAGCCCGACGCGCTCGTGGGCAAGGAGCAGGCGAAACCCTTCTCAGAGCGCTTCTCGAAGTCGATGATCAAGGCATTTGCGCTTTGTATTATTTATATCGGCATTTCGGGCGTGCTCGAATGTACGAATGTGCTCGTTCTGATCCTGTCAATGCTGCTCGGCATTCTGATCGGTGAGCTTCTGAACCTTGACCATCTCGTGAACCGTTCCGTCCATAAGCTCGAAAGTCGGCTGAATGGGGACAGCATCGCGAAGGGAATGGTCAGCGCAGGTCTTCTTTTCTGCGTTGGTGCAATGACCGTGAACGGCGCGATCATGAGCGGACTCGGGCAGGGACACGCGCTCCTTTACAGCAAGTCGCTTCTCGACTTCTGCTCGGCGATTGTATATGCGATGACGATGGGCATCGGCGTGCTCTTTTCCTCTCTTCTCGTATTCGTGTTCGAGGGCGCCATCGCTTGCCTCGCGGCGCTGTTCGGAAGCTTCCTCACGCCGTATATGATCACGATGATCGGCGCGGTCGGATCGCTTTTGATCGTCGCGCTCGGATTGAATCTGCTCGGCGCTACGAAATTGAAGCTGATCAGTTATCTCCCGGCGATCTTTATGCCGATCCTGCTTTGTTTGTTTATTCCCGCATAACTGTGGAAAGCATATGTTTTGGAATGAAATCTACCTGAAAGGAAGGACTTTAAGGATGAGAGAATCCGTTTCTTTGCCGATCTATCACGCGGCACCAAAGAGCGCCGTGCGCGGAAATACGCTTGTTTTGTCTGCGCTCGTACCAATCACGAAGGAGGGAACGACGCTCCCTACGCTTTCGGTCTCGGTTGCGGGATCAGAGGCTCCGCTTCTTATGAAGGAGGGAGATCGCGCCGTTTTTGCGGAGGGCGTCTTCGCATATTTCTCGGTCGAGATCTCGCCCGAATACACGAAGGAGGGAGACTTCCTTTCCTATACACTGCTGTCGGATGGGGAAAAGATATCCTCCCACGAGGTCTATTACATGAGTATTTCCTCAAACGCACAGCTTCCTCCCCTCGTCTTTACCGAGCTCGGAGCGCGTCTGCCCTGTAAGAAGGGAGATATAGAAAGGGGAGTAAAGTTCGTCGAGGTCATGAACCCAACGGACGCCCCTGTCGATCTCTACGACTATAAATTGATTCGCTGTGACAGCAAAACGCTTTCGGAGGAATATCCCGTAAAAGAGATGCCGATCACGAACGAGAAGGGAACGCTCCTCCTTCCCGGAGAGCTTGCGATTCTGCGCTTTTTTCCCGTCGAGTCACGTAATGCAGCACCCGAGTTCGACACGCCCGAGACGTTTGCAGCGGGCATCTGTGAGCTCTATCCCTACCCCCACACGATCGATCCTGCGTCGCTCCGCGTGATCTCGGTCGCGAACTATGAGTACAGCGATGAGGAGGGAAAATACGTTTCGGCCCCCGATGCATTTGAGCCGCTTGTCCTGCACGGTGTGAGTCCTACCGTCCTCGGTATCGCACGTAGAGAGGACTCTCCCTACAATGCCTTCCATACGATGACGTACGGTCTTGGTACCGTCCCCGGTGCATTCGAGACGCCCACCCGACGCTCGTCGGTCTGGGGCATCGATCTTTCTGCCCCCGAAAAGGCGCGGCTCATTTCGCAGGCAGAGCTCCTTACCCCGGGTGAGCTTGCATCCACGCAGGCGTATCCCGATTTCTCGGATGAGGAAGCTCCCGTGATCGCACCCTTGACCGTCCTTCCGTACTACCTCGCGAAGGGGGATATGGTAATGAAGCTCGCGGTGCTTGACCGCTGTGTGACGGACGTAACGCTCCACGTCAAGGACAAGGACGGCTCCTTCCGCTCCTTCAAGGCATTTCATGAGGGAACGGACGATGTGTACGAGGCGACCGTTCCGTTCGCCTTCCTGTCGAAGCTTGACCGCTTTGAGTACTACGTGACGGCGAGCGACAGCATCAGAGAGAGCGCGCTCGGCTCGGATACCCGTCTCTATAGTCGTGTGCTGTATGATAACGCAGGTCCGACCGTCCTCTCCTGTAAGCCCTCGAGGGGCTACGCGGTGGAGGGAGATCTCCTTCCCGAGATCCGCATCGCATACGAGGACCGCGCGGGCGTGAACGTTTTGAAGTCGAAGCTTTACATCGACGGAAGGGACGTTTCGAAGGAGGCGTGCTGGTATGATGGAAGCGTTGTTTATCAGCCCGTAAAGGCAATGAGCTACGGAGACCACACGGTCTCGGTGAAGCTGTACGATCTGCTCGGAAACAAGTCCTCTTACCGTTCGGACTTTTCGATCGTGTCGGGTGAGGAGCTCTTCTGCTACCGCGGAGAGGTCCACTCGCATACGATGGAGAGCGACGGAATGTGCTTCCCTGAGCAGGCGATGGCGTATGCGCGTGACGTCGGAAAGGCGGATTACTTCGCCGTGACCGAGCACTCGCACTATTTTTGGTCGGAGGGTTACGAGCGGCAGAAGAAGATCGCTGACCTCTTCAACGAGCCCGGAAAATTCGCGGCGCTATTAGGCTGGGAGATGACGTGGAACACGTCGA
>JAZSIN010000200.1:0-1855 GCA_045533845.1 Eubacteriales bacterium
TTGGCTCACAGAACGACATGGCTACGATCCGACTTCCTCAGGCGGTCAGCAGATGGGAAACGGGGGCGACCTTTCCCGATATCGCGCTCCTTCCGTCGATCGCGGAATTTTTTGAAACGACGGTAGACGCCCTGCTCGGAACAGGAAAGGCACGTGCCAAGGAGCGGATCGACGGCTTCCTTCGCCACGGCAGAGAGCTTCGCGATGCGGGAGAGATCTCCGACGCGGTCGAGCTTTTCAGAAGCGCGGTAAGGGAATTCCCGAACAGCTATGAATTGCAGTACGCGCTTTTCGATGCACTCCTATATGCAGATGAAAACGGCGGCGACATAACAGAAGGCGAGATCACGGAGCTTGGTGAGCAGATCCTCACCTATTCGACCGACGACAGACTCCGCCTCCTCACGAAGGTCTACCTCGGACGCTTCCTCGCGAAAAAGGGACATCTGAAGCGCGCTACCGAAATTTTCGAGACCCTCCCCGAGGCTGAATATTGCCGTGAAAAGCAGTATAAACTGATTGGTATAGAAACCGACGCGGAGGACGCCCCCACCGGTGTTTTGTCGGTGGATGCGGCTGTGCTTGCCCTTTTCTCGGGTATGCGCGCGGCATCTCGTGAGGATAGCGCGAAAAAGCGTCTTGCGGAAGCCAAGCGTCGCCTCCAGCTCCTTGACTCGATCTATGCAGAAAAGGATTACGATGGTCACTACCTCGAGAACGCGGCGATCTGTACCGCCGATATGGCAGAGGCGTACGCCGAGAACGGCGACGGTGCCCGCGCGCTGCTTTGTCTCTCGAAGGCGGTCGAGTGTGCGCTTGAGGTGTCGGACGAGCCGCTTTCCGACTCGATCTTTCAGGATGAGACGGTTCTCGGCGGAAAGGCACGTCCCCTCGCTCAGCAGATCAGAGAGGATTTCCTCCCGAGGCCGTGCTTCGATGCAATTCGGAACGATCCCTCCTTCCCGCGCCTTTCTGACTGAACACAGTAAGCTTTAACGCTTGAAAGGATTTGTTATGTCAAAGCTCGCACATCGCCTTGCCACCGCATCGCTTCTTTTCGGAGCGGGGTATCTCTATCTTGTCGCACCGCGAAAAAAGGATGAGAGCTCACCCGACCGTGCCCCCTTTCGCGTCTCCTACGCGCATCGCGGACTCCACGGCGTCGGGATACCCGAAAACTCTCTCTCCTCATTCGCACTCGCGGTAGAGAAGGGATACGGGATCGAGCTTGATGTTCAGCTTTCGCGTGACGGAAGCGTAATGGTCTTTCACGACGAGAGCCTCCTCCGAATGACGGGGGTCGATCGGAAGCTTTCTATGCTCGATGCCTCGGAGCTTCGAGCGCTTCGCCTGAACGGAACCGAAGAAAAGATTCCGTATCTCACGGAGGTGCTATCACTTGTAAAGGGGCGCGTTCCGATTCTCATCGAGCTTAAGGGAACGAGCGTGACCGACGTAAGTCTCTGCGAGCGGGTGGAACGGCTCCTTCGCTCCTATAACGGCGCGTGGTGCGTCGAATCCTTTAATCCGATGATCCTCAGGTGGTGGAAAAAGCACCGCCCCGACGTGCTCCGCGGACAGCTCGTCACGAATCTGATCAGAAAGAAGGACGGCTCGCTCTCAAAGAAGCCGACCGACTATCTTTTGACGGCGCTCCTTCTGAACGTTTGCTCCCGCCCCGATTTTATTGCGGCGGATGGCAGAATGAAGAATCCCTCGGTCGCGATCTCTACAAAGCTCTTCCGTGCCGACCGCTTCGTCTGGACGCCGAGGGGGAATACCCTGCGAAAAGAATACCTTGAAAAAAAGGAGTATCCCATTTTCGAGTATCTCCCGGAGGATTTCGGGCGTGAGG
>JAZSIN010000134.1:0-2271 GCA_045533845.1 Eubacteriales bacterium
GGCTATCCCAAGCTGGCTGCCCACAACTTCAAGTACCCTCTGGGTCACTTCATCACCGCTAAATACTGGCACCGGGTCAACCCCGACGGCCTACACCTGACCATTTCCGATACCGGTTGGGCAAAGGCAATGTGGGGCAAGCTTTACGGCCAATGGCTGTGTGAGGCGGCGATCTTCGTCTACGACTTTGACCGCTTCGATGCGGAAAAGATCCTGCCCCTGTTTGCTAAATATCATATTACCACCTTCTGCGCACCGCCTACGATGTACAGAATGCTGATCAAGCAGGATCTGTCGCGCTTCGATCTTTCGAGCATCGAGCACGCGTCGACTGCGGGTGAGGCGCTGAACCCCGAGGTCTTCCGTCAGTTTGAAAACCACACGGGACTGAAGATCATGGAGGGCTTCGGTCAGTCCGAAAGCACGCTCATCGTTGGCAACCTTGCGGGCGGAAGCCACAAGATCGGCTCGATGGGTAAGCCCACGCCGCTGTATAACGTCGTTTTGCTCAGCCCTGACGGCGAGCCCGTTCTGCGCGGAGAGAGTGGCGAGATTTGTATCGATATTTCGAAGGGACTCCCCTGCGGTCTCGCGTACGCCTACGACGGTAACGAGGAGATCACAAAGGAGACCTGGAGAGACGGCTATTACCACACGGGTGACCTTGCGTGGTGTGACGAGGACGGCTTCCTTTGGTACGTGGGACGTGCAGACGACGTCATCAAGCCATCGGGCTACCGCATCGGTCCGTTCGAGATCGAGAACGTCATTATGGAGCTTCCGTACGTCCTTGAGTGTGGCGTTTCCGCCGCGCCCGACGAGATCCGCGGACAGGTCGTCAAGGCAAGCATCGTGCTTGTGAAGGGCTACGAGGGCACGGACGAGCTGAAGAAGGAAATCCAGAACTACGTCAAGTCGCGCACCGCTCCCTATAAGTATCCGAGAATCGTCGAATTCCACGAAAGTCTTCCGAAGACGACGAGCGGAAAGATCATTCGGAAAAAGCTTTGACCGAACGATCCCCCCTTTTAGGAGAACGGATATGGAACATAAAAGATTAACGCTTTTTGCGGGTCATTACGGAAGCGGCAAGACGAATATCGCCGTGAACTACGCGATGCGTCTCGCAGAGGAGGGCAAGGCGGTCTGCATTGCCGACCTCGATATCGTAAACCCGTATTTCAGGACGAAGGACAGCGAGAAGGAGCTCTCGGAGCGCGGCATCACGCTGATCTCCCCGCAGTACGCCAACACGAACGTCGATCTGCCCGCGCTTCCTGCGGAGAGCTATCGGCTCGTGCAGGACAAGTCGATCTTCGGCGTGATGGACATCGGCGGTGACGACAGAGGCGCATATGCGCTCGGTCGGTTCGCGGGTGCGATCAAGGCGGTAGGGAACTACCGTATGGCATTCGTCGTGACCAAATTCCGCCCCCTGACCTCTACCGTCGCGGATGCGATCGAGATCATGCGTGAGATCGAGGCGGCGGCAGGCATTCGCTTCACCTGCATCGTGAACAACTCGAACATCGGAAACGAGTCCACCCGTGAGACGCTGCTCGATTCGGTTGCGTTCGCTAAGGCGCTCAGCGCGGAGACGGGGCTGCCGATCTGGCTTCACACGGCAGAGGAACGGATCGCAAGGGAGCTCCCGGAGATGCCGATGCTCCCCTTAACGCTTCAAAAGAAATATTTTGACCTGCCCTCGTGACGGGAAACCAACACAAAGGACGGTCATAAAATAGGAGGAAAAAAGATGGCAAAGGTAACCTTTAACACGGATCGTTGCAAGGGCTGCGGTCTTTGCGTCGACGCTTGCCCCAAGCAGTGTCTCGCGATCGCAGACGATAAGCTCAACGCGAAGGGATATTCTCCCGCATACGCGAAAGAGCCCGAAAAGTGCATCGGTTGTGCATTCTGTGCGACCATGGGCCCCGATTGTATCATTACGGTCGAGCGCTGATCGCCCCGACGGAGAGATCTCTTAAAAAGAGATCGATAGCGGAAACACAGAGATTATTTGCAGTCGCTTTGTGGCGACGGAATGGAGAAAATTATGGCAGAAAGAATTTTAATGAAGGGCAACGAGGCGATCGCGGAGGCCGCTATCAGAGCGGGCTGCCGTCACTACTTCGGCTATCCGATCACGCCTCAGACCGAAATTGCCGCATATATGGCAAAGAAGATGCCGAAGATCGGCGGCGTATTCCTTCAGGCGGAGAGTGAGATCGCATCGATCAATATGGTATACGGTGCGGCGGCGGCAGGTAT
>JAZSIN010000160.1:0-3933 GCA_045533845.1 Eubacteriales bacterium
ATGGATCGCAACGCTCGGAATGACGACGAGATCGCGGTCGACGACGACTGAACGGGTCGTAAATCCGTCCCCGTCACGGACGACAATGCGCCCCGCGACCGAAAGCGGTCGGTCGAGCCAGGTCGAAAGGATCGTCCCGCCGTAGCGCTCGGTGTTGAGTCGCATATACCGTCCGAGCGTCTCGGATTCGTACTCGTATTTCAAGGAAAAGGTGGGGGAATCGGTGTGGCTCGCCGCAATACGGAAGGCGCGGGGCGCCTCCTTCGGCATACGGAAGGCGACCACGGCGGAGCCGTTCCGCGTAAGATAGTAGCCCTTCCCCGCGTCAAGCGTCCATTCGTCGCTCTCGGAGAGACGGGTGAAGCCCATATCACGAAGCATCTCCGAAACGGTATCAACGCACTGATACGCCGTCGGGCTTTTCCGAATAAATCCAAGGAGCGCCTCGGTCTCCTTCAGCTGTTCTCTGTTCATTCTGCTTTCCTCCGCGTGTGGAAAAATCGATCTAGTACGGTAAGTATACCATTTTTACGCGCTAAAATCAAGTCCTTTCCCCGATTTCGGGAAAAATATGCGGAGAAATGCGATTTCTTTTCCCGTTTCCCTTGACAAAGAGTGGGGGGTATGCTATCATTAACGCAACACTTTTAGATTGAAGGGAGCATCCGTATGTATCTTTCCTGTACCAGCAATATTATGCGCGTGATCCACGGATCAAAGCGCCGCTTTACCCTGCCCGAGTCGATCGAGGCAATGAAAAAGGCGGGCTACGACCGCATCGACGTCTGCCTCTGGTCCTACTGCGGCGAGGGCGCTCCGATGGCGCTCGACACTTGGGAGGATTTTGTCGGCGAGATCAAGGAAGCGTCGGAAAAATTCGACCTCCCCGTCTATCAGACCCACGGCAATACCATCAGCGGAATGGATTGGGACGACCCGAACTACCCCCTCTTTGAGCATAAGCTGATGACAAACCTCCGCGCGATCCGCGCGACGAAGATGCTCGGAGGCAAGTGGATGGTCGTTCACCCGAAGAACCTCCCGCACGATCCGCTCTATAACCGCAAAAAGGCACTTGAAGCGAACCTCGAATACCTTGCACCGATGATCGAGGAGGCAAAGAAGGTCGGCATCGGCATCGCGGTCGAGAATATGGTCGACTTCACGAACTCGCGCAGACGCTATTGCGGCGGCGATATTTTCGAGCTCATCGAGCTCGTCGACACGATCAACGATCCCGCAGTCGGCATCTGCCTCGACACGGGACACGCGAATCTCACGGGCATCAAGTGCGGCCCCGCGATCCGCGAGATCGGCTCGCGCCTGAAGGCAACGCACATCAACGACAACCACGCCACGAAAGACGAGCACCTGATGCCCTACTTCGGCACGGTCAACTGGACCGATACCGTCCGCGCGCTGAAGGAGATCGGCTACGAGGGCGACTTCGCGTACGAGTCGGGCTCGCAGTGGATCCCCGAAGAGGGACGCGACGCGTGGCTGAAGTACACCGTCGAGCTCGGACGGAATCTCCTCGCGATCGAGTGATCAAAGCATAAAAAAAAACGGACATTCCTCACGGGTCTCCCCGCTTTTGGTATGTCCGTTTTTTCGTTTAGTCCTCCCGCCGCGAGGACGATGCCCAGCGAATGATGAGGACGATCGCGATCACGACGCCTGCAAGGACGACGAGACCAATGATCCAAGCGATCATATTCCCCGCACCGTCGTCCGCCATATCGCCGTTGCCACTCGAGTCGGGCGTAGCCGTCGTACCCGCACCGGGCGCCTGTGTGACGGGCGAGGTCACGGTAGATCCTCCGTTACTCGAAGAATCCGGAAGCATCTCGCTCAGCCCCTCGCTGACCGCGTCACCGATCTCGGGGAGCATATCCGAAGCCGAGTCTCCGCTATTTATGATCCCGTCGCCGTCCGTAACCACGCCGTTCTCGGTGCGGGGCATCCGCATCCCGTTTTTCGCAGACGCGGGAAGCGTGAGAAGCGTCAAGGAAAGAACGAGGAGGAGGACCGACGCGCCGACCGACGCAAAGATCCGTCTCGGGATCCGATTCCTTCTCCGCATTCTTCTGAGTCGTGTTTTGATAAAGTCCATGTTCGGAAAAATCCTTTCGTTCATTTGTGCGGCAAAAGGCACGCCGCATCTTTAGTATGCGCGGCGAAGGGATTTTTATTGTCAAAACTATATTTTTCTATTTTTTATACCCAAGAGCCCCATACGGGAGGCGAAACGGAGACCCTACCACCGAAAGCCAAATTTGTAGGGACCGACGTCCTCGGCGACCCGCTCCAATAAGTTTCACCAAACCCGCACGGCGGGCTGTCGTGGGCGCCAGCCCCTACCACGCAAGGATAAAATTACACCCGTAGGGGTCGACGTCCTCGGCGACCCGCAAAGCCTCCCCCATCGGGGGAGGTGGCACCGAAGGTGACGGAGAGGGCGAATCGGCAACGGGAGGCGAAACGCCTCCCCTACAAGCGTAAAAATAAACCAAACCCGTAGGGGTCGGCGCCTCGACGACCCGTAAAAAATTACACCGTAGGGGAGGGGTCTCCCCTCCCGAAAGCATTCGGCTAATCAAACAACAAAATAGCCGAGGTCTCCGTAGTGGTGTGCCTCGGCTTTTCTTTTTTAAAGCGATTCGGTTCTGTAGACCTCGCCCGTGTCGAGCGACTTCCAGCTGAAAACACCGTTTTCGTACGTCATATAGCTTCTCGGACTCTTTTCCTTCGGGATCGATGTCGAGCCGGGATTCAGGTAGCGGTTGCCGTCCCCGAACGGAATGACCGTCGGAATATGCGTGTGGCCGCAAAGCATCAGGTCGCCCGCAGACATCGGAAGCGGATTCTCCGCGTTCCATCGGTGTCCGTGGGTCAGATAGACCCGCCGTCCATCTAGAAAAAGCACGGCGTAATCGGCAAGCACGGGGAAGGACAGCACCATCTGGTCGACCTCGGTGTCGCAGTTCCCTCTCACCGCGAGGATCTTATCCCGCATCGCGTTGAGCAGGTCGATCGACCGCTTCGGCGCGTAGCCGCCCGGCAGATCGTTGCGCGGTCCGTGGTAGAGAAGATCGCCGAGGAGGAGGAGAAGCTCCGCCCCCTCCTCGCTGAACCGTTCGATCAGCCTTTCAGTACATTCCGCGTCGCCGTGCAGGTCGGACGCGATCAGAATTTTTTTGTTTTCCATTTTTATACCTCATTTTATATATGTCGGACTTATTTCCCAACACAGAAGCGTGAAAAGATCTCCGCAACGATCTCCTCCCCGATCTCCCGTCCGTCAAGCTCGAGTAGCGCCGACAGCGCCTCCTCGGCGTCGAGACAGTAGAGATCTGCGGAAAGTCCGTTCCCGATCGCGCCTTCCGCCCGCCTGAGCGCCGAAACGGCACGTGCCATCGCCGCGTGCTGTCGCGCGTTTGCGATCACGGCATCGCTCGAAAGGTCAAGCGTGCCGTCGGTAAAGATCCGTTCGACCGTTTCGCGAAGCGACGCGACCGCCTCTGCCTCCGCCCCGAGGAGCGAAAGCGAAAAAACACTCAAAAATCCCTCCATAAACGTCGAGAACCCCGCGTGAACGCCCGCATCCGACTTGTTGAGGACGACAACCACGCTTTCCCTCCGCGCCCATAGGGCATTCAGAAGCGCCTCTGCTTCCCCGTCGGGCGGAACGGACGCGTCGAAGACCAAAAGGACGAGCTCTGCAGCGTCAAGTGCCTGCCGCGCGCGGTCGATGCCGATCTGCTCCACCCTGTCGTCTGTGTCCCGAAGACCCGCCGTGTCGGTGAGACGGAGGGTCACGTTGCCGAGCGCGACAGTCTCGGAGAGCATATCGCGCGTCGTACCCGCGACGTCGGTGACGATCGCCGCATCCCTGCCGACGAGCGCGTTATAGAGCGAGCTCTTCCCCGCGTT
>JAZSIN010000043.1:0-6192 GCA_045533845.1 Eubacteriales bacterium
CTTACCGTTGCTCTTTCCATGCTTGACTTCCATGTGGGACCTGTACATATCAGTTTTTCATCACTTCTTGTTTGTATGATGCTCGGTACAGTGTTCTGCAATATCTGTCCGCTGTCGGAAGACCTTATGGAAAAGGCGGACAAGTGGACATCTCCTGTGTTTGCACTGTTCTTTGTTGTAAGCGGTGCAGAGCTTCAACTTAGTACTTTCTCAGATGTTGTAATAGTGGGCATCGGTCTTGCATATGTAGTCTCCAAGTCGGAGGCCAAGCGGTCTTAGGAAGACAAATTGGAGTAGCAACCACTTGGCTCACAGAACGACATGGCTACGATCCGACTTAGGCGATGCTGGACGCGCATCCCGAGATCGAGGCGGTCGTTCTCGCAAGTGAAAACAGTGAGCACCTCCGTCAGGTACGCCTCTGCGCGGAGCGAAAGATCAACATCCTTTCGATGAAGATCCCGACCTTCGATATGGAGGAATACGCTGAGATGGAGCGCCTCGTAAAGGAAAGCGGGATCACCTTCCAGATCGAGCTTGAGCTCCACTACAATCCCGTCGTTATCCGTATGAAGGAGCTGATCGAAAAGAACGCCGTCGGCACGACCGACGCCTTCAACGCGACGAACATCACGCTCTCCCCCGTTTGGGCATTTCCGTGGCAGGGCGTTCCCGAAAAGAGCTACGGAAAGCGCGTTCCGATCAAGGAGGGACACGAGAAATTCCGTGGCGGCGCGCTCTGCGACCACCCGCACATCTTCGACCTCATTCGTGAGGTAACGAAGAGCGAATTCGACGTGATCTTTGCAAAGGTCGCACCCAATATGCGCCACGAGATCGAGGAGGAGGATATGCTCGCAGTCGTGGGCCGAATGAAGAACGGCGTGATCTTCTCGCTTGACCCAAGCTGGTCGAGAGCCGAGCAGAAGCTCAAGGTTCCCGGTCCCGGTTGGGAGGTCTTCCCGAAGCGTATGGAGGTCAACCTCGTAATCCACGGAAGCGAGGGCACGATCCTCACCGACTGCTTCGGCCCGAACACCTACCATAACGGCTCTCCTGAAAACAAGTACACCGTACAGTACACCTACTTTGACGAGTGGGTCGGTCTTATCGACGAATTCGTCGAAAACATCGACTCGAAGCGTCTGCCGAAGATCAACCTCGGCTGGCACAAGAACACCATCAAGGCGATGAACGCAGTATACGAAAGCATCGCGACGGGCGAGGCGGTCAGACTCTGACCCGATCCCCACACGCCAATAGAAAAGGCAACACCGAGCACGTACGCTTGGTGTTGCCTTAATTTATTATGATTGATTAAAGGAGAATATTGTCGTAAAGGCGAGAGGGCGGATAGCCGTACCGCTCCTTAAAGGCACGGGAAAAGTATTTCTCATCCGAGAAGCCGCAAAGAAAGGAGATCTCCTTTACGGTGAGCTCGTTCGCCGTGAGAAGCTCGAGGGCTTTGTTCATTCTGAGCTTGATGAGATACTGCTTTGGTGACATACCGAGGTGCTCCCGAAATGCCCGTTGCAGGCTCGAGACGCTGACGAAGCCGTATTCGCAAACCTTCTCGACGTCGAGCTCGGGGTCGGAGAAATTCAGCTCCATATAACGCAGGCACTTCGAGAAGGACGCGTCACTGACCGAGATCTTCTTATCGCTTGCGATCAGGTCGAAAAGATCAAAGAGAATGGATTTCGCACGGTTCACCGACCTCTCCTCGTTCCACGAGGAGAGTAGTCTCCGAAAGCGAAGCTCGACCGACGCCGCATTTTCGAGGAGGATGTTCTCCACCTCGGTGTAGTTGCAATCGGTCAGATGCACAACGAGACTCTCACTGCACGAATATTCCACCTTATACGGCGTGTTTCCGGGCAAAAACAGAAGACTCCCCGCCTCCGATACGAAGCGCTTCCCCTCCACCTCGAAGCTCGCCGTTCCCTTTACGCGGAAGGAAAGCGCCGCATACGGTCTCGAATTCGAGCGCACGTTGAAAACGCCGTCGCTGTGGCAGAAGCGGTCGACGGTAAAGATCTGGAAGGAAAGTGGATCATAATTATAGATCATAAAGCATCACCTCGAAAACATTATAACACACATTGACCAAAAAGTCCACCCCTGTGACCAAAAAATCGCTTTAAATTCTTTCCGAGCTATGTTATACTATAAAAAAATCAAACGGAGGTATCTCTTATGATCTTCAATCACAAGGTATATAACAAGACCGAAGGTAGCTTTGTTTTCTCGGGAAAGGTAACCGCAACTGCGCATCCTTCCCTCAACAAGGATGTGATCAAGGACTTTTGGAGCAACTTCACCTACGGTGCTTCTTCCCTTTCGATCACCGAGACGAACGATTTCGTTTTTGCCTTTGGAAACGCAAAGAAGCTTCCGCTTGACGGAAACGCATACAGCGTAAACGTAACGCCTGACGGCTTTTGTGTTTCTGCCGAAAACGAGAGTGATCTGATCGCAGGCTTTATGACCCTGCTCGACTGCCTGAAGGCGACCGACCGCGAGGACGAGTCTCTCGCTGCAGAGCTTGACTGCTGCGAAATTCTCGAAACGCCGCTGGTCAAGAACAGAATGGTTCACTTCTGCATATTCCCCGAAACCGAGCTCTTTGAGCTGCAGCGCTTTGTGCGCTTCTGCGGTGCGCTGAAGTACACACACATCGTTCTCGAGTTCTGGGGTATGCTGAAATACGACTGTATGAAGGAGCTTGGATGGTCGCACGCCTTTACGAAGGCTCAGGTAAGACCGATCATCAAGGAGGCAAACGATCTCGGCATGGAGGTCATCCCGATGTTCAACCATTGGGGACACGCCTCGGGACAAAGAGCTGCGCACGGCAAGCACGTTGTGCTCGATCAGAACCCTGCACTTGTCACCTATTTCACCTCGGAGGGCTGGTGCTGGGATATCGAGAAGCCCAAGGTAAGACGTCTGCTTCGTGAGATCCGAAATGAGCTCATCGAGCTTTGTGGAGAGGGTGAATACTTCCACATCGGCTGTGACGAGGCAAGCGGATTTTCCTTCTCTGAAGCGGATATGCGTATGGTCTGCGGCTTTATCAACGAGGTCGAGGAGGAGATGAGCCAAGTCGGTCGCCGCGTCATCATCTGGGGAGATATGTTCCTCTACCGTTACCCGCATTACGTCAACAAGCTCAGCTGTAACACTCGCTCGCCCGAGACCGAGCAGTTTATGATCGGACTTCTCGACAAGCGCATCCTCATTGCTGACTGGCATTACAGCGCGACCGAGGCTCCCGTTGAAACCTACGAGGTGTTCAAGAAGGCGGGCTTTGACAGCGTGATGTGTCCGTGGGACAGGGGTTCCGCACAGCTGAAGGCAGTAACGAAAACGATTAAGGATCACGAGCTCTTCGGCTTGATGCACACGACCTGGCATACGCTGGCTGTCAACGCAAACGGCGTGGTTATGGTCACCCTTGCCGCAGTCTCTTGCTTCGAGAACTTTGAAGACGAGAAAACGCCTCACGTTCGGACCAAAGCCACCGCGCTTTGGCGCAAGGTGTATCCGATCCACGGTGTTTACGAGCGTGCCGGCTGGAAGACCACACAGATCGAGCACTAATCGTACAAAAAATGCGGCTTTCCGCCGCATAATAAAGAAATCGGGGAGACCCAAATGCATTTCGCATTTGGGTCTCCCATTTTTTCGTTTGATCATTCGATCTGCTTGAGAAGTCCACCGAAATATTCCGCCTCGGCTTGCTTTCTTGCCTTTACGGCGTCGTCGAAGCTCGAATACGAGCCAAAATCCATCAGCTTGCCCTTGAATCTCAGACGCGCGCGCCATTTTTTTGCGTTTTTATCGAAATATACCCCACGTACGCCGCTGGTGTTCGTGGCGATCGGCTTTTCGCTCTTTATGCGGCTGATCTGCGTTCCGCCAACATAGCCCGCCTTTTCGCGCATTTTTGCCGCGGCATATTTGCCGACACATTGGTTACACATACTGAAATCGGAATTTGTCAGCGTATCGGTCGCCTTGTAGGTAATCTCGCCGCAATCACAGCGGCATTCCCAAAGTGGGACGGTGCGAGCTCCGCGAGGTCCGCGCTTGTCCGAACGACCGATGACCACAAGCTTGCCGAAGCGCCTGCCCGCGAGGTCGTACTGCCTTTCCTTTCCCACAGTCTTCCCTCCTTTACAGTGCCTTTCATCAACAAAAGGGCATAACCCATAGTTATGCCCTTTTGTTGCCGCCCACCCCCGAGGGGGAGTGGGCGAACTTTAGGTTGATATCAAATTAGACTGCCTAAAATTTAGGGCTTTACAACAGGAACAGTTGTCTCATCCATTCCTGCGAGGCTACCCACAAAGGTGTTGCCGGAGAAGTTAACTGCGCAGTTGTCTGCCGTATAGGAGTTGGTCTTGATATCAATTACAACACCCTCTGCTCCAAGTGCATCTTTCATAGCAAACGTATTGCCGGTAATCTCAATGTTGATCTGATGACTGCCCTTACGGCTGGTACCAATAGCAGCCTTTTCGGGGTTCCAAGCATTCGCCTTAGCATCGCCGCTAAAAGCATCTATCCATCCGAAGGTGTTATCCTTAACAATGATGTCTGCACTGTTACCGGTAAGGTTAATGACATTGTGCTGGGAGGAAGCCATAAGGCTGTTATTCTTAACGATTACAGTACCCTCAACATAGTTCAATCTTGCGAACTGGAACACATTTTTCATAGGATCCGTCTTGCAGTTCATAATCGTGATGTTGGTAGCACGGCTGGTAGGACGTCCCTGCTCCTCAAAGCTGATCGGAACATAGGTGTTTACGTCATAGCTGTTCGAGGTCTTAAAGCTACAGTTATCGATCAAGACGTTCTTTGCGCCGGTGTTCGCACCGCTCTTAGCGCCGATGATGTTCGAAACATAACCGCTTGCGTTTCCGCTCTTGTTATATACTGCCTCAGCGCCGGTGATCTCAAAACGAATGTTTTTCAGGGTGACGTCGATAGAAGAGTTGAGGTTGATGGACTCAACCGTGCAGCCGCTCGCATTTCCTGTCTGACCCTCGATGGTGATGCCGGTCTTGGGGGTACCGTCAGCATTCTCGAGCACGAGGTCGCCGTAGATGCCCGTTCCAAGGTAGATAACATCACCGGGCTGTGCGGCATGGATAGCAGCCTGAACGTTGGTGGGATCAACTACGTTCTTCCCTGCGAGTTTGTCGTAATACTCATCAAAGCTATCCGCTTCGGAGTTGACCTGATTCGCAAAGAGCTTGATGGAGAAATCAGTGCCGATAGAAAGGTTCTGATACTCGTTGCCTGCCTCTTCGCGCATCTTCAGCACGAGAGTGAAGGACATCTCTTCGCCTGCGAGAAGTTTGTCTGTAATGAGTCCGGCGTTAAGAAGCTCGTTAAGATTACCCATGTAGGTAAAGCCGTCAAGAGCATTACGGTCTGCAACCTGCTTTGCATTAAGTGCCGCAGAAGTTTCAGCCAGATAATTCAGACCAATCGCATACACGTCGATCACGTCGGCAAGGTTAGAAACCGTACCGTTGGGGACAATCGCGAGATCCCATCTCAGAGCAAGCGTGCCCTTGTTAGAGATCTTGATGTGTCTTGCCTCGGTGTAACCGGGCTCCCAAAGAGAGTTGTTGAAGATTGCACCAGTCGAAGCATCCGTCCATGCTACTGTTGCCGGATCCTCTTTGCCGTTCGCCCAAGACATCTCAACGTCAAGCGTACCCGACTTGATGATGTTGCCGCTCGATGTTACCGAGTCGGTGAACCAAGCGTACGTCGTGCCAAGCAGCATAGTGAAGCACAGGAACAGCGCAACTACACTTGAGATCAAAGCAGACTTCGTGCTTTTTCTTTTTGTCATTTTTTGAATGACCTCCTTTGAAAAATTACATAACGGGAGTTATGTGATATCAGTTGCAAAAATAATTGCTGATACTGAACTAATTTTACCACAAAAATTTCCAAAAATCAAGTCCTTTTATAAAATTTATTGATTATTTCAAAAAAAATCTCGCGACAAAAAAACCTTTCGTTCATCTTTCAAAGGAACACCACGAAAGGTTGCTTTTGTCGCGCTTTTCTTTTTTTCATTTATGTATGATTCAGAAAAAGTCCTCGCTTTTTAACCGTGTACCCCACTGAATGCTTATTCCGTCTATCACATAACTCCCGTTATGT
>JAZSIN010000020.1:0-5999 GCA_045533845.1 Eubacteriales bacterium
GCTACGATCCGACTTTGTCGGGGCTTGCCGCAAGATAGGTCTTCTCCTGCGCCTTGGTGAAGCGATGGAGGGTAAAGACGCCGTCGTTTTCGGAGACGTACGCCACACCGCGTGCGATCTCGGTGATTTCTTTCAAGGTGAGCTTCATAATGTGTGATTCCTTTCGGTTATGTATGATATAAAAATGTTTTAAACGTGCTTTATGATCTCCCGGTACAGCCCCATAGCGTACTGCCCGAAGCCGAGATCGTTCGGATGGAGGGAGAGGTCGAGAAAGAATTCCTTTTGGTGCGGTAAAAGGAGAATGCGCCGTCGTTCTCGGCGATGCGGACCGCACCGCGCGTGACCTCGGTGACTTCCTTCAGAGTGAGCTTCATTTGTATTTCGTCCTTTCGACTTTATGATCTACGATGCTTATCGAGCGCCTTTATGAGGTTTTGTGCGTAAATGCAAAACCCGAGGTCGTTCGGATGGAGCCATGCGTCGGCAAAAAACTCGGGAATCGGGGGAACGAGCGTGAGACCGTCGATCACCGTACAGCCGAGCGCCTCGGCTTCCGCCTTGACGATTTCGCGAGCACCCTCGAATGTGCCCATTTTCTTGACCAAATGCTTTCCGCGCCAGATCGGGGTGAGAACGAAGATCTGTTTGCCTTTGTATTCGTTTACGATCAGCGAGAGGTGCGCCCGAACGTGCGAGCGGAATTCGTCGTAGGTCGGATAGACGCCGAAATCGTTCGTGCCGTAGGCAACCGAGACGATGTCGGGGTCGAAGTCGAGCGAATCAAAGCAGTCCTCATGATAATATGCACTGCCGAGCCCTTGATTCAAAAAGCTTGCGTTGTAATGCGACGCGACACAGCTCGTGTAGGCGAGCGAGTCGTGCCGTGCCTCCCAGCCCTGCGTAATCGAGTCGCCGATGAACAGGATCTTCATTTGATAGTCGGTGTACGGACGGAGGGTTGCACCATCGTCGAGCTCGACGTATTCGAGAACGCCGACAGAGTGGTAGGGAAGCCAGAGCGTGACGCGCACCTCGCCCACGTCGTGTCCGAGCGAGTCACAAAGCGAGACCGTCGGGATCTCTCCCGCTTCACGGTACTTATCGGCTTCGAAGCGAGCGCGGAGGAGGTCGTTCACCCATACCTCGAATTTGTTTCCGCTTGATGCGAGAAAGGAGAGGGTCCTTGCGTTCGTGTAGAAATCGAGGCGGACACCCGTCGTGAAGAGCGAACGGTCGGCAATGGCACCGTTCATTTGTCGCCACGTCTCGGTCTGCTTTTCGGTACAGCGGTAGAAGTGGATTCCGTCCGCTTCCTCGGTGACGCGAAGTGCGCCGTCCGTAACACTTTTGATTT
The DNA here is from genome assembly GCA_045533845.1 of Eubacteriales bacterium. Classification (GTDB taxonomy): domain Bacteria; phylum Bacillota; class Clostridia; order Oscillospirales; family CAG-272; genus JAZNOQ01. The sequence continues at coordinate 1,358 of JAZSIN010000020.1, forward strand.
CGTCGAAGGTGAGTCTCATAGAAATTATCCTTTTTGCACATATACTGTGTTTATTGTACCGCACGCGGGAGGAAATGTCAACCGATTCTCGCATATTTTCTCCACAAATATCAGAGCTCTACGTCAACAAATGCGGGCGAGTGATCGGAAAGCGGGAAATAGTAGTCGGGTGAGTAGCGCTCGAAGCGGCGAACGGAGCCCTCGGGGGCGCCGATCACGAGGATGTGGTCGATCGCCGCTTTGAAGGGGTCCGGATAGTATTCCGCTTTGAAGCCGTCCGGGAAGCAGTAATGGTATCCCATCGCTTCATCCGCATAGTCGACTGCGATGTCGTGCGCGTGAGAATACCCTCTTATAAGCGCGGACTGTACGGCGGGGGAATCGTAAGGCGCGTTGAGGTCGCCGACGATGAATGCAGTGCAGTCTCCGTATTTTTGGCGGAATTCTGACACCCGATCCATCACGATGCCAAGCTGATAGGTGCGTGCTTCGTCCGATCCGAGCTGATAGATCCTCGATTCGGGATCGCTTGATCTATGCCAGAGATGGGTCGAGACGTAGATGAAAAGCCGTCCGTTTTCCTTGATACGAAAAACGGCAAGCGCATAGGCCTTGGTCTTACCGTTGTTGAATTTTCCTTCGAAGCCGGGACACGTGTCGGGGAAAAGGGAAAAGTCTGAATCAACGAGCTCGAATTTGTCGGGGAGGTAAGCGATCGGGGTATCACGCCCCCAAAGAAGTGTGTAGCGGAGTCCGGCCTCTCTAGTGTGACGCAGGATCTCGGTTGCCATCGTGGTGGAGTTTTCCTGCCAACCGATGATATCCGGCGTCGTCTCCCCGTAAACGCGAACGAAGCCTTGTGCGCGGACGGCTGCCGAGCAGTCGTAGCCCTGTTCCTCCCAAGTGGGCTGATTTTTGTCGCATTTCCACTGATTGTGGGTCATAAGTCGGAGCTTTGCCATACGTGTTTTCCTTTCACTGAGCAATTGAGGTTACTGTTATTTTATAGCAAAAAAATCCTCGTGTCAAGACTCTTCCCCGAAAAAGACAGATATGCATAAAATGTCGAAGGCACTTGACAAAGCGCCGAAAAACGACTATAATGGAGATAAACTGCAGGAAGTGAAAGGAGCACCGAATGGCACTTACAGAGAACGTGATCGAGACCTACTCACAGATCCTCAGGGAGGAGCTTCTCCCCGCAATGGGCTGTACCGAGCCGATCGCGATCGCGTACGCCTCATCGATCCTTCGTGACGTGCTCAATAAGGAGCCCGAGGAGATCGAGGCGCGGCTCAGCGGAAATATCATCAAGAACGTGAAGAGCGTAATCGTTCCCGCGACGGGCGGTCAGCACGGTATTTCTGCGGCAATTGCCGCAGGTGTGGTCGCAAACGCGCCCGAGAAAAAGCTTCAGGTGCTTTCGAGCCTGACGGATCGCGATTACGACCGCATAAGGGCGTATCTTGAAAAAACGCCGATCACCGTCTCCGAGTACGATTCTCCGTATCCCTTCGATCTTTTGCTTTCGGGAAAATGCGGGGAGGACTGTGTCTCCGTTCGGATCTCGCACCGCCACACGAATGTGGTCGCGCTCGAAAAGAATGGAGAAAGCGTTTTGTCCGATTACTTTAAGGGGACGATGCTCGACTGTGCGGCGCATCCCCGTGAGCGTGTCGAGGGAGCAGAGACCGACCGCTCGCTCCTTTCGGTAAAGGAGATCGTCGAATTTGCGGAGACCGTGCCGCTTGACGGTCTGAGACCGCTTCTCGAGCGGCAGATCGAGATGAACCTCGCGATCGCAGAGGAGGGGCTTCGAAGGGATTACGGCGCGTCGATCGGCAGAGTGATCTACGGAGACGGCTCTTGCTCTCTCAGAGACCGCGCACGGGCGTATGCCGCGGCGGGCTCGGATGCGCGGATGAGCGGTTGTGAGCTGCCCGTTTGCATCCTCTCGGGGAGCGGAAACCAGGGGATCACCGCGTCGGTGCCTGTTCTCGTATATGCAAAGGAGATCGGCGCATCCGAGGAGGAGACGCTGCGCGCGCTCCTTGTTTCCGACCTCATTACGATCCATCAGAAGACGGGGATCGGGTGTCTTTCCGCATACTGCGGGGCGATCTCTGCGGGATGCGGTGCGGGTGCGGGGATCTGCTATCTGCTCGGCGGTCGCTTCTACGAGATCGCACACACCCTCGTCAACGCGATCGCGATCCTGTCGGGTACGATCTGTGACGGAGCGAAGCCGTCCTGCGCCGCGAAGATCGCGATGGCGGTCGAGGCGGGCATTCTCGGCTACGATATGATGAAGGCGGGGAAGCAGTTCTACGGTGGGGACGGTATCGTGACGAAGGGTGTCGAGAATACCATACGCAACGTCGGAAAGCTCGCGCGTGAGGGAATGAGCGAGACCGATAAGGAGATCATCCGCATCATGCTCGGCGAGGAAGCTTAAAAATTTACAATCTTGCTCTTGCTCTTTTTTTGAAACCGTGTTATACTGATTACAGAATGAAATGACAGGGGGCGATTTTATGTCGGTACGCGAATCGGGAGAGATGTACCTCGAAACGATTTACGTTTTAACGAAGGAGAGAAGCGATGTGCGCTCGATCGACGTGTGCGAGCAGATGGGCTACTCGAAGCCCTCGGTCAGCCGTGCTGTCAATCTCCTGAAAAGCGAGGGGCTGATCCTTATCGACAAAGGCGGCTTTATCACGCTCACGGACGCAGGCCGTGCGATCGCGGAAAAGATTTTCGAGCGCCATACGCTCCTGTCGTCCCTCCTCGTGGAGCTCGGCGTCTCGCCCGAGATCGCGGCGGAGGACGCCTGTAAGCTCGAGCACGCGATCAGCGACGAATCCTTCGAGGCGCTGAAGCGGTATATTACGAAGCACCGCGAAAAGGGAACCGAATAACAGGGGAAATCCGCCTCCGCATAACGATGCGAGGCGGATTTGTAAACATAATGTAAACAATACAGAGTTTCTATTTACACGAAGTGCGGATTGTGGTATATTATGGTTAGCAGAGGCAAACTCTGAGAATACGAGGTAAGAATAATGAATCTGATGCAGGCGGAAGAGGGAAAGGAATACATCGTTCGGGCGATCGAAACCGATGACGAGGAGCTGAATGCATTTCTCTTTACACTCGGCTGCTACGGCGGAGAACCGATCACTGTCGTTTCGCGCCGAAGAAGTGGATGTACCGTTTCCATAAAGGATGCAAGATATAACATCGACAAAAATCTGGCGTCCGCGATCCTGATCTGAACAGGCGCACTCTTTGAAAAAGGGCGGAGCGCTTTTCTTTTGAACGACCGGTTAGCCGTTGCTAATTTGAGCATACGGCTCTCCGGTACGGCATAGGATTGGGAGGAAAAATTTTTTTGCCATTCGGTTAGCAAATGCTAACCGCGCACTTGACATTGAAAAGTCACACACATACGAAGGAGAAGCAGCGAATGAGAATCGCACTTGCGGGGAATCCGAACAGCGGGAAGACCACGATGTTTAACGCGCTCACGGGGAAAAACGAGCACGTTGGAAATTGGGCGGGCGTTACCGTTGATAAAAAAGAAGCCCCGATCAGAAAAAAACTGTATAAGGGCGCCGAAAGCGTGACTGTGATCGACCTTCCCGGCGCGTATTCGATGTCCCCCTTTACGTCGGAGGAAAGCGTGACCAGCACGTATGTGCAGGAGGAGCGCCCCGACGTGATCGTGAATATCGTGGACGCGACGAATTTAAGTCGAAGTCTGTTCTTTACGACGCAGCTTCTTGAACTCGGGATCCCCGTTGTCGTTGCACTGAATAAAAGTGACGTAGCTGAAACGAGAAGCACCGAGATTGATGGTAAAAAGCTCGCACAGAGCTTGCTTTGCCCTGTTGTTTATACGGCATCTACCTCGGGACGTGGTCTGAAGGAGCTTGTAGATACGGCGGTGTCGGCGGTCGGAAGAGGGCAGGAGGCTCCTTACGGCGAGGGAGAGATCGATCTCTCGGATCGGAATGCGGTCAGAGAAGCCGATAAAAAGCGCTTCTCCTTCGTCAACGACATCGTAAAAGCTGTTGAAACGCGCACGGTCTTCAGGAGAAGCCGAAGCACGGAGGATAAGATCGATGCAGTTCTCACGAACAAGTGGGCGGGGATTCCGATTTTTGCAGCCGTGATGTTTCTCGTGTTTGGGATCTCGCAGGCGTGGGTCGGTCCCTTGATCGCAGAGGGGGTCACGCTTTCAAACGGAACGGTGCTTCCCGGACTCGTTACGTTGATCGACCTGTTTGGCGGATTCGTGGACGGTCTTCTCACGAATGCAACGCCCATTCTAAGATCGCTTCTCGTTGACGGCATCATTGGCGGCGTCGGGGCGGTCGTCGGCTTTCTGCCCCTCGTAATGGTGATGTATTTTCTTATCGCTCTGCTCGAGGATTGCGGCTATATGGCGCGCGCGACCGTTGTACTTGATCCGATCTTCAAAAAGGTCGGGCTTTCGGGGAAATCAGTCATTCCGTTCGTCATCGGAACGGGCTGTGCGATCCCGGGCGTTATGGCTTGTCGCACGATCCAGAATGAGCGTGAGCGCCGTGCGACCGCGATAAGTCGGAGGCCAAGCGGTCTTAGGAAGACAAATTGGAGT
>JAZSIN010000208.1:0-1851 GCA_045533845.1 Eubacteriales bacterium
GCTTCCCAAACGTCGTGAGATAGACCGTCGGGCGAAGGAAAAGCTTCATAAACGGGACGGTGGCAAGACGAATGCCGAGGATCAGCATACAAAGAGGCGTCGTCATCGCACCGAGCAGGTCGATCGCGGAGACGAGAACGCTCGGGAAATGCGCCCCGAGTCCGAATCCGTAGCAAAGGAGCGCCGCGAGAAGCGCGAAGGACGCAGGGTTCAGGACCGCCGCCCGTAGGGTGATATATTCCTTCTTTTTCGTCAGGAAAAAGACGCCGACCGTGAAGGCGAGAAAGTTCATCGAGATCCCGTACATCGCGGAGTAGCACATCACCTCGGGGTTCAAGGGAAAGAGCGCCTTCACGACGGGAAGACCGAAGAATCCGACGTTTCCGAGCACCGAGCCGACCGTAACGATGCGATAGGCGGCGTTTTCGTACTTCCTCGAGAAAATGGCATAAAGGATCAGGATGAACAGCCCCTGCAGAACGAGGGTAACGAAGAAGAAGATCCCCATATCGAGGAATCCCGCAAGCGAAAAGTCAAGCTTCAGGAAGGACGAAACGATCATCGCGGGACTGCAAACGTAAACGAGCACCCCCGAAAGGGTCGGGAGGTGGTCTGCGACCGCTCGTCTCCCCTTCGTGAGCAGGAATCCCGGAACGATGTAAAGAAGCGTAATGAGTACGTTTACGAAGGCTACTGAAAACATCGCTCAGCTCACCTTCTCGGGAGACAGACGGACCGATCCGTCCGCGTCAACGTAGAACACGGTCTCGTAGAAAACGCGCATCGCGCGGACAAGGGCGTCCGTATCGGCTGTTCCCGCCGTTTCGTACGCAGAGTGCATCGCAAGCTGTGCCATTCCGATGTCAACGGTCAGCATCGGCGTCAAGGTGTCGGCAATGCTGCCGAGCGTCGAGCCGCCGAGCATATCACTGCGGTTCGCGAAATTCTGCGTCCTCACGCCCGCACGGTCGCAAACGGCGCAAAAGAGCGCCGCAGACATCGCGTCGGTCGCGTACTTCTGCGAGGCGTTGACCTTGATCACCACACCCTCGTTCATATAAGGAGCGTTCTGCGCATCCGAAAGCTCGGGGTGGTTCGGATGGCGCGCGTGACCGTTGTCGGCGGAGACAAGGAAGGAGGTCGCGAGCATACGGGAAAGCTCCCGTCCCGTAGCCTTCGCGATACGCTGAAGGGTGCTGTAAAGCAGCGTAGAGCCCGCGCCCTGCTTCGTCGCACTTCCCGTCTCCTCGTTATCAAAGGAGGCGTAGACCGAGACCGTCGCATCCCCCTCGTCGGGCGTCGCCGTAAGGAAGCCGCGGAGCGTACCGTACGCGCACATCAGGTTGTCGATGCGCGGAGACGAGAAGAAGGCGTCGTCCGCGCCCCAGATCGAGCCCGCAGTGCGGCAGTAGAGCTGAAGATCCATTGAGACGATCGCGTCCGCAGAGACGCCCGCCGCCTCGGCGATCTCCTCCTTCAGTCTTCCCTTCGCGTCGCCCGCACCGTACAGCGGCAAGAGATCGACGGCGGGATTCCACTTGTACCCCTCGTTGACCGCTCGGTTCTGATGGATCGCAACGCTCGGAATGACCACGAGATCGCGGTCGACGACGACCGAGCGGGTCGTAAACCCGTCCCCGTCACGGACGACAATGCGTCCCGCAACCGAAAGCGGTCGATCGAGCCAGGTCGAAAGGATCGTCCCGCCGTAGCGCTCGGTGTTGAGTCGCATATGCCGTCCGAGCGTCTCGGATTCGTGCTCGTATTTCAAGGAAAAGGTGGGGGAATCGGTGTGGCTCGCCGCAATACGGAAGGCGCGGGGCGCCTCCTTCGGCATACGGAAGGCGACCA
>JAZSIN010000278.1:0-14028 GCA_045533845.1 Eubacteriales bacterium
GCGACCTGCAACCCGTACTTCTGCTATGCTGCCATCCTGATGGCCGGTCTCGACGGCGTCAAGAACCAGATTGACCCGCACGAAAACGGCTGGGGTCCCTACGACTTCAACCTCTTCCACCTCTCCGATGAGGAGAAGGCAAAGCTGAAGGGTCTTCCCACCTCGCTCCCCGAGGCACTTGACGCGCTCGAAAAGGACAACGATTACCTCACCGAGGGCGGCGTATTCCCGAAGGAGCTCCTCGCAAGCTTCATCAAGGCAAAGAGAGCGGAATGCCTCGAGCTTTCGAAGATCCCGCATCCCGCTGAGTTTGAAAAGTATTATAATCTTTGATCAATCATAATCTTTGATCAACAAAAAAAGCGCAGGTCAACGGCGTGCAAACCGAGCGACCTGCGCTTTTATTTTATTTCTCCGAGGGATGATTCTCCTCGAGCTCATCGAGCCAATATGCGCGGGAGCTTGCGCGCTCACCGTCCTCGTCGCAGACGACGATGCGGAAATAAACGTCGTTGGGATCGATCTGAAAGACCGCCTCTGTGAGCAGCGGCTCTCCCTTTTTCGCAACGCGCATCTGTCTGCGGCGACCCGCGGTGTAATAATCGATGCGCTTCGCTCCGGAGCATCTCACCGTGACCCCGCCGTTCTCCACGAAGAGCGCAAGGATCTCGGGGCCGCTCGAGGCGTAGCAGTTCCCTTTTTCGAGCCCCTCGATCAGGGCTTCGTAGGTGAGTGCCTCGGTCTTCACCATCGTCCAGCCACGGAAGTACTGCCCCGGCGCGTGGCCGTCGTCGCCCCCCACGCACATAATGCGCTTGCCGCGCCGAAGCATCTCATCGTAAACGTCGGGCGCATAGTTGTTACCGAGCGAGCAGTTTCCGTTCAGGATCTCAAGTCCGTCGAGCCCCTCAAGCGCGGAATAGGTCTCATAGGTGTTCAGCGACCAGCGGGGGTGATTGTAGACGACGAGGAAGCCGTTCTCCTTCGCGGTGCGGATGACCTCGTTGAAGCATTCGACGGTAAATCTCTGTTCAAAATTCCCGTCCCCCACGTACTCTGCGGTTTCGCGGCAGAGCTTTGCGCCGCCGCAGATCAGAAACCTCGGATTAAAGCAGACCGCCTTCAGGTTGTTCGGATCCCTTGCATACAGATTCAGATGCATACACTCCTTGACACCAAAGGAAGGGGCCGTCTCGTGCCCGACGAAGGAGGACTTCGCGGGTGTACAGGTATTGAAATCGTACTCGTACGAGGTAATAGCTACAAATTCATCGTCCGTCAGATGCCTGACGTCGCCGATGTACTCGTGATCGGTAAAGGCGACGGCGGCGTAGCCCCTCTCCTTATACGCCTTCTTGACCTCCTCGGGGGTATTCTTCCCGTCCGAACGGGTGGAATGCGCATGCATATTGACCTTGCGGAACGCGCCCGTTTCAGGTAAAAGATACTGCTTCATCTGTTTCGATCTCCTTTTGTCTGAAATCCGACACGGTTCGGTCGGACCTGTACCCATTATACTCCCTTGACGCGGTGCTGTCAATAGAAAAGCACGCATAAAATCCGCGCTCAAAAAACCTTCCGCACCGCGACGTATCCTCTTGAAAACTTCGTCGAACTGTGATACAATAGAAGCGTCGATGCTACCTCTGCACGGGAACACCGCATCGGGTCGCTCGACAAACAAGCAAGAGGTCGCCTTGGACGGCTTTGAAACGGAGATATGACCGTTCCTTCGGTACCCATACGGCTCCCCGAGATTTCTTCGGGGAGTTTTTACTTTTTTCCGAAAAAAAGTGCATCCGAAGATCCTTTAATTTCCGCGAAACGGTTGAAAAAAACGCCGAACTATGATATAATGAACGAAATATAGCGCGAGGGAGGGATCGGCCATATCCGACTTTATAAATAACGGCCCCATATTCGGCAAAACGGTGCACGAATGGTGCGCAGAGATCCCCGCGCTTCTCGACGCGGTGAATGGGAAAGAAACGCTGTGGATGAACGAAAAAAAGCTTCCCTTCCGCGACGCGATCGGACGCTCCGAGCTCTGCGCCGCCGATGTGAAGGACGCCTCCGACCGTCTGAAGAGATTCGCGCGCTACATCCGAAGCGTTTTCCCCGAGACCGAGGCGGCGGGCGGTATCATCGAGTCCCCGCTGTGCCGCGTCCCCCGTATGCAGGCGGCTCTGACGGAGAAATACGGAACGGCGTTTGACGGATCGCTTCTCGTCAAGCTCGACAGCCACCTGCCTATCTCGGGCTCGATCAAGGCGCGCGGCGGGATCTACGAGGTCCTGTGCTTCGCAGAGGAGATCGCGAAGAAGGAGTGCGGACTCACGGAAGCCGACGACTATGCAGTCTTCGCATCAGAAAAATACCGATCCGTCTTTTCGCAGTATGAGATCGCGGTCGGATCAACGGGAAACCTCGGGCTTTCCATCGGCATTATGAGTGCACGCCTCGGCTTCCGCGTCACCGTCCATATGTCTGCCGATGCACGCGCGTGGAAAAAGGCGCTCCTGCGCGAGAGAGGCGTTACGGTCGTAGAATACGCCGACGACTACAGCGTTGCGGTCGAAAACGGCAGAAGGGCGGCAGAAGGGGATCCGCGCTGTCACTTCATCGACGACGAAAACTCGAGATCTCTCTTCCTCGGCTATTCGGTCGCGGGTGAACGGCTGAAAAAGCAATTCGACGGTATGGGAATCTCCGTCACCGACGATACGCCCCTCTACGTCTATCTTCCCTGCGGTGTCGGTGGCGGACCGGGCGGCGTTGCCTTCGGGCTGAAGGAGCAGTTCGGGGACAACGTACACGTTTTCTTTGCAGAGCCCACCGAATCCCCGTGTATGCTGCTCGGTATGGCAACGGAGCTTCACAACAAAATCTCGACAAGAGATTTCGGCATTCAGAATAAAACGATCGCGGACGGTCTCGCCGTCGGTCGGGCGTCCGGCTTCGTCGGAAAGGAAATGCTTCCCTTCACAGACGGATGCTTCACAGTGCGAGACGAGCGCATGAGCGCGCTGTTGAAGCTGGCACGCGACACCGAAGGGCTGAAGCTCGAGCCGAGCGCCCTCGCGGGCGCGTTCGGACCCGTCCTGCTCTCCCAAAAGCTCGGCTCTCTGCCCCGCGGACATCACCTCATTTGGGCGACGGGCGGCAGTATGGTTCCCCCGAGCGAATACGAAACATACTACCGGGCGGGATGCGACGTATACGGCGCGTTCTGACCGATTGACCAAAATACCTCTAAAGGAAAAGGAGTACCACAACTATGCATCTTTCTGACCTTTCAACCCCCGCGCTTGTCGTAGACAAAAGGATCTTTGAAGAAAACGCAGAAAAGATGTCTGAGCTTTTGTCGGGCAGCACACTGAAGCTGCGCCCTCATTACAAGTCCCATAAGTGCTCTGCGATCGCGCACGAGCAAATGCGGAAAGGAGCCGTCGGCATCACCTGCGCCAAGCTCGACGAGGCACTCGACCTCGCGGACAGCGGAATCGACGATATCCTGATCGCGAATCAGATCGTGGACAAGAAAAAAATATCTCGACTCGCTCATCTTGCAAACGCCTGCCGCCTGACGGTATGTGTTGACAATGAGAAAAACATATTGGATATCGAAGAGGCGGCTGCCTCGGCAGGCTCCACGGTATACTGCCTCGTGGAATATGAGATCGGTATGGAGCGCTGCGGCGTTTCGGACAAGGAAAAGGTAGCAGAGCTTGCCGCGCTGATCGGGCGTTGCCCTCACCTCGTGTTCGACGGAATACAAGCGTATGCAGGTCACATCTCTCACGTCGCTTCGATCGAGGACAGAGCTGCACAAACGAAAGCCAACACAGAAAAGATCAAAGCGCTGCTTCAGTATCTCAAGGGGAAAGGCATCGAGGTCAGAGTTCTTTCGGGCGGTAGCACGGGAACGTCGGTCATCAAGGCGCGTGAAAATCTTTATACGGAGCTTCAGGCGGGCAGCTACCTCTTTATGGACGCTACCTACGGAGACCTTGCGCTCCCCTTCCGCTCTTCCCTGTTTATTCTCACCACGGTAGTCAGCGTCAATGACAAGATCGCTGTAGTCGACGCAGGTGTGAAATCCTGTGGGGTCGATCAGGGAATGCCCGTCCCCTGTGGCTTTACCGTTTCGGAGATCGTTGCAAGTGAGGAGCACTTCCAACTCCATAATCCCTCAAGAAGGCTTCACGTCGGCGAGAAGATCTTGCTCATTCCCGCGCATTCCTGCTCTACCGTCAATCTTCACGACCGCATCTATCTTTTTGACGGTGACAAGGTCGTCAATCGATTTTTGGTTACGGCGAGAGGCTGCTTCCACTGATCGAAGCAAGCGCACATCATAAAAGTAAGACAATAAAAAGGAAAGCATAAAAGGAGTCTCCCACTATGAAGGTACGTATTATTCAACCTGCATACACCTTTAACCCCGATGATCTGCAAAAGAATTTCGAGGGAATGATCGCTCTGATGGAGGAGTGCAACGAGCCCCTCGACGTGATCGTTCTCCCTGAGTACTGCGACATTCCCGCGGCACAAAAGGGCAGAGACGCATACTACTCGTCGATGGACCGCTACAACGCCCCCGTCCTCGAAGCGGCGGTCGCGATGGCAAAGCGCTGTCACTCGAACGTCTTCATCAACTGCGGTCACAAGGGCGACTACGGTTGGCGGAACACCACACACGTCCTCGACCGGGACGGAAACGAGATCGGAAGATATTACAAGGCTCACCCCGCTCCGAAGGAGGATAAGCCCGAAAGTATAGGAGGTCTCGAGATCGACAGCTCCTACTCGACCCCCGGCGCGCTCCCCTACACGATCGAGGTCGAAGGGGTAAGATACGGCTTTATGACCTGCTACGACTTCTATATGTACGAAACCTTCCCGCGTCTCGCGCGTGAGAACGTAGACGTCATCATCGGCTGCTCGCATCAGAGAACCGATACCCATCAGGCGCTTGAGATCATCAACCGCTTCCTTTCCTACAATACCAACTCCTACCTGATCCGCGCGTCGGTCTCTCTCGGGGAGGAATCTCCGATCGGCGGCTGCAGCTGCGTGATCGCACCCGACGGAACCGTGCTTGTCGATATGAAGAGTCACGCGGGCTACGAGACGGTGGAGATCGATCCCACGAAAAAATATTATAAGGCGGCAGGCTTCGGCGGTGTCGGAAAAGCCGACAAGCCTCACTACGAATACATTGAGGACGGCAGACGCCCCTGGATCTACCGCAACGGTGGCGCAAGCGTTGTCCGCTTCGACGATCTGATGCCCTACCCCAGAATCTGCGCCCACAGAGGCTTTAACGCCGTAGCACCCGAAAACTCCATGGCGGCATTCGCTGCGGCGATCGCGATCGGTGCCGAGGAGATCGAGTTCGACGTTTGGAGAACGACGGACGGCGTGCTCGTTTCCAGCCATGACAGCAAGCTTGACCGCGTTTCCACCGGTACGGGTAAGATCTACGACCACACCTACGCTGAGCTTCTCGAGCTTGATTTCGGAATCAAGAAGGGCGAAAAATTTGCGGGGCTCAAGATCCCGACCTTCGAACAGATCCTTCAGAAATTTGCAGGCAGATGCATTATGAACATCCACGTAAAGATCTGGGACAAGACATATGACGAAAACTCGCTCGACGAAATGGCGGCACTCATTCACAAGTACGACTGCGAAAAGCACTGCTATTTTATGAGCCGAAACGACGATATGCTCGCTCTCTCGAAGAAGAAATATCCTCGGATCGGCACCTGCGTCGGAGCAGGTCACCGCGAATATGAGCTCGTCGAGCGCGCGATCGCGGTCGGGGCTGACAAGATTCAGCTCGTGAACCGCGCTTGGAAGCCCGAAATGATCACGAACGCACACGCGAACGGGATCAAGGTCAACTACTGTCATTCCGATGACCCCGAGGAGGCAATGCACCTTTACGATCTGGGAGTCGATTGCATCTTGACGAACGATTGCCTCGTCATCAGAAACGCCCTCGACAAAAGAATGGCAAAGAACTGACTGTAACGGCGCAAGCGAAAACCGCAATTCCCCTTCACGGAGGTCCTACTATGACACAGGAACATTTCTTCGGCGGCGCCAAGTGGGTCGGCGCGGAAGGTAGAACGAAAACGAGTTTTACCGTTCTGCGCGGCCACTTCACCGCAAGAGCGGGCGACACGGCGATGCTGAACGTGCTCGGACTCGGCTTCTTCAAGTGCTATATCAACGGCATTCTTATCAATCCCGACACCTTCCTTCCCCTCTCCTCGGACTTCGAGGCGTCTGCCGATCCGAACGCCGAGGTGCTGTCGGGACACCGCGTCTACGTGCCGCGCTTTGACGTCTCGCCCTATCTGCGGGACGGCGACAACGTGATCGCGCTCCATTTCGGCGGCGGCTGGTACGCCTTTCGTCTCCGGACCTTCGGTCTTCCGAAGGCGATCTATCGCATTACGGTAGAAGGCGGGGGCGAAACCGTTCACTATTTCTCGGGCGAGTCCTGCAAGGTCAGAAGCAGCTTCGTCACGGGCTACGATCTCACGACGCACGAGAACCACAGCTACGTTGATTTCACCGACTGCTTCGGTGCAGATCTTGACGACGCCTCGTGGCAGAACGCCGTTCTCACCGAACCCCTCAATACCGAATACTGTGAGACCGATTGCCCCGCTGACGGGCTGATCGAAACGCTCACCCCGAAAGCCGTCGGCATGGGCGCAAATGGCGGAACCGTCTACGACGCGGGCGAAAACACCGTAGGATACCCCGTACTCCACCTTTCGGGAAATACAGGAGACACGGTCACCGTCCTCTTCTCCGAGGAGGTGCTTCTCAGCGGCTCGCTCGATCCGACACATATGCATAAGCAGAAATTTGTGGTCACGGACGACGGAAAGGGCCGCACGGTCCAACCCGAATTCACCTGGTTTGGCTTCCGCTTCTTTGAGGTGATCGGTGCGGCAGAGCCGACCTACGTCAAGGTCGTACACGCGACCGTTCCCATCTCGTCCACCTTCGACTCGGACAACGAGACCCTGAACTGGATGTATAAGACCTTCATCCACACGATGCGCTGCAATATGCACACGGGGCATCCGTCCGATTGCCCACACATTGAGCGTCGCGGCTACACGGGCGACGGTCAGCTCACCTGCCACGCCGCCCTGTCTGTGCTCGGCGGAAAAGCGTTTTACGAGAAGTGGCTACAGGATATTGCCGACGGGCAAGACACTCTGAGCGGTCATATTCAGTATACCGCGCCCTACATCAGAAGCGGCGGCGGTCCGGGCGGATGGGGCTGTGCGATCGTCGAGGTCCCGTGGCAGCTCTACCGCCACTACGGGGACGAAAAGATCCTCGAAAAATACTACCCGAATATGCGTAGATACATCGACTACCTCGAAGCGCACGCCGAGTTCGGGCTCGTTACGAGCGATCAGCCGGGCGCGTGGTGCCTCGGGGATTGGTGCGGCCCGAACATCCTCTACCCCGACAAGGATATTACCTACGCATCTCAGCAGATCCTGATCCCCGCGCCGATGGTCAACACCTACTTTATGGCGAAATCTCTCCTTCAGATGGCGAAGATCGCCCGCATCATCGGTAGACCGGAGGACGTCGCAGAGCTTGAAGAAAAAGCGAAAACGTGCAAAAACGCGATCCGCGCGGCGTATCTCAACACCTTTGACGGCAACTTTGCGATGAATGCGCAGGGCGCGAACGCGTACGCCGTCGATCTCGGGATCGGAAACCCCAAAACCTATCCGAGTATGGTCAACTATTATAAAAAGCTCGGACATTACGATACAGGTATTTTTGCAACCGATATTCTGACGCGCGTTCTGTTTGAGAACGGAGACGCAGATCTCGCGGTCGATCTCCTCACGAATAACGGCGAGCAGGGCTTCGAGCATTGGAGACAGAACGGTGCTACGACCTTCCACGAATACTGGGACAGCAGTCGCAGCCGCTCCCACAGCCATCCGATGTTCGGTGCTCCCGTCGCATATCTGTTTGAGCATCTTCTCGGCATCGGGCAGGCACCGCACACCGCAGGCTACACGTCGCTGATCATCGAGCCGAAGGCGGTCTCGCGGTTCGGCAGAATGTCGGGCAGCATGAAGGTGCCGAACGGCACGGTTGCCGTAAGCTACGAAAAGAAGGACGACGGCGTGCGCTTCACGATCAGCATCCCGCCCTGTACGAAGGCTGTATTCCGATATGCAGATGCCGAATACCCGCTGTGCGAGGGTAAGAACGTATTTACGGGACTTTAACAAAAAAGAAATGAGGTAAGAACTATGAAATGGGTTGAAAACGGAGAATCCACCGCAGTTTTCTGCTGCAGCACGGAAAAGCCCAACATTTTTCTGATCGGAGACTCGATCCGTCAGGGGTACTGCGAAACGGTCAGATCTGAGCTCGAGGATGTGGCGGAGGTCTTTTATTTTAAGGACAACTGCAGAAGCTCGCAGTATATCATCTTCAATATGAAGAAGTGGGCAGGATTATTCAGCGATCCCTCACTTGTCGATATCGTTCAGTTTAACTGCGGACATTGGGATATCTCACATTGGAACGGACACGCGCTTCCGCTGACCAGCGAGGCCGAATATGAAAGGAATTTGCAGATCATCATCGATCAGCTTCGTCATTTCTTCCCGCGCGCCCGCCTGGTGTTTGCTACGACGTCGCCGATGAATCCGGGCGGCAAAATGGGTACAAACGTACGAACCGACGAGGAGATCGACCGTTACAACGCGATCGCGAGAGGCGTTATGGAACGAAACGGCATCCCCATAAACGACGTCAACGCATTCGTTCGCCCCTGGGGAAGCGAATGCTTCAAGGATTACTGCCATCTGACCACGGAGGGCTTTGCTGCACTCGGCAAATACGTTGCAGAGCAGCTCAAGAGCTACATAATTTGACTGAGCATAGGAGAATCACAATGTCAAACACAAATTTCAAAAAGGTTACTTTAGTCGATCCGCTTCGCCTCAACATAGAGAAGCAAAAGCGCATCGTCCCTTCCCTGCGCTTCGACCCGAACAAGGACGTATTCGAGCAAAAGACGGCGATTTCAGAAAAGCTTCTTGAGCTTTTGAAGATTCCCGAAAAGGCGGTCAAATCCGAAGCGATCATCGAATACTACGACACGAGCGATCCTCGTTTTGACGAATACCGCTTCGTTTTTGAAAGTGAGCCCGGCTTCTTTGTTCCCGCACATCTGCTTCTTCCGAAGAACAGAACGGAAAAACTCCCTCTCGTCATCTGCCTGCAGGGACATTCCACCGGAATGCACGTTTCGCTCGCAAGAGAGGCGTACCCCGGCAAAGAGCCGATCGAGATCAAGGGAGACCGAGACTTCGGCATTCAGGCAGTATCGCGCGGCTACGCGGCACTTTGTATGGAACAGCGCGGATTCGGAGAGCTCAACGGCATAAAAGACCTCAAGTTCTCCTGCCATGAGCTTGTCTGGCAGTCGGAGATGATGGGTACAACCCTGATCGGAGAACGCCTTCTCGACATCTCCTGCGCGATCGACGCGGTTCTCACGAGCTTTGATTGTATCGACGACACACGGATCGGGGCTATGGGCAACTCGGGCGGCGGTACGTCCTCCTTTTATGCGGCTTGCATCGATGAACGGATCAAGGTCTCGATGCCCTCCTGCGCTTTCTGCTCACTCGTCGAATCATGGGGCTCGGTCCACCACTGTGACTGCGGATATATCAGCAACATCTTGCCGTTTATGGACATGGGCGACGCCGCGATCCTCATAGCGCCCCGTCCGCTGATCATTGTAAGCGGACTGTACGACAGACTTGCTCCGAACGAGGCTGTAAAAAAAGAATTTGCCCGTGTACAGCAGATCTACAAAGCCTTTGGTGCAGAAAACAACTGCCACAACATCACGGGTCCCGAGGGACATCGCTTCTATGCGGACCTCTCGTGGGACACGTTCGACGAAATGCTAAATTCTTAAAGTAAAAAACGAACTGAGAGGAGGTTCCTATATGATCCTTGAGCTTCGGAATATTGACAAATCCTTCGGCGAGAAAGAGGTCCTAAGGGGCGTTTCCTTTACGGCGGAGGGCGGAAAGGCGTTCGGTCTCCTCGGTCGGAACGGCGCGGGCAAGACCACCTCGATCCGCATTCTGATGAACGTCTTCCCCGCGGACAGGGGCGAGATCCTGATCAACGGAAGACCGATCAACTACGACAAGATCGGGATCGGCTACCTTCCCGAGGAGCGCGGCCTTTACCCGAAGAAGATCATTCTCGATCAGCTCATCTATTTTGCCGAGCTGAAGGGGATGCGCACGAGGGATGCCGTAAAATCAATCGACTATTGGCTCGACCGACTTGGAATGACCGAATATCGAAGTAAGCGTCTCGACACCCTCTCGAAGGGCAATCAGCAGAAGATCCAACTCATCACCGCCCTCGCACACGACCCCGAAATCGTCATTCTCGACGAGCCCTTTTCGGGACTCGATCCCGTAAATGCGATGCTTTTGAAGGACGTCGTGAAGGAACAGATCAAAAGGGGTAAGATCGTCCTCTTTTCAAGCCATCAGATGAGCTACATTGAGGAGTTTTGCGACAGCATCGCGATCATCAACCGAGGGCGGGTCGCCATCAGCGGAGACCTCTACGACATCAAGCGGAACTATGTCCGTGACAAGCTCGTCGTCAGCTCGATGAGGTCCGAGGAGATCAGGGCGGGACTCGGAGATGCCTGCTCCTCATGCGCAGACGGATCGCTCCTCATTCAGCTGAAGAGTCCGGACGAAAAGAGCGCGATGATGAAGCACCTCATAGAAAGCTATGACATCGATGAGATCCGCGTCTTCGAGCCGTCGCTGAACGACATTTTCGTGCAATACGCGGGCGACTGCGTGTGAGGAGGAAACGATGAAGCAGTTTGGAAAAATACTGAAATTTGAGCTCCTCGGATATCTCAAAAACAAAATATTCGTCGGCATCACGGTCTTTCTCGTTCTCGCGATCACCGTCGTGATGTTCCTCCCCAATATCATCTCGACGTTTCAGTCCGATGAGAGCGGAACGACGGACGGCAGCGACCGCCCCATAATGCTCGTATACGCTGAGGACGATGCCCTCGCGTCCATCGTGCGGGAATACTTCGGCAGCGCGTTCACGGATTACGACGTCAGAATCGCAGACGGGAGCATCGACGACCTGAAAAGCGCGGTCTCTTCGGGCGATGCGGAATGCGCCTTCTTTATGAACAGCGCATCCTCCTACACCTACTACGTCAATAATCTTTCGATATATGATGTGAATACCGAAGTCGCGGATACCGTTCTCACCGAAGTCTACCGCGTGCAGGCGATGATTGAGAACGGCCTTTCCCCCGAAGAGGTTGGCGAAATTATGTCGGTACAGATCGAAAGCAATACCGAGACCCTCGGCAAGGATCAAATGCAGAACTTTTTCTACACCTACGTTATGATCTTTGCACTCTATATGGTCATCCTCCTCTACGGTCAGATGGTCGCCACCAATGTCGCGACCGAAAAGAGCTCACGTGCGATGGAGGTCCTTGTAACGAGTGCGAAGCCGACAAGCATGATGTTCGGTAAGGTCCTCGCCTCCTGCATCGCAGGATTTTCTCAGCTTGTGCTCGTGTTCGGCACGGCGATCCTCCTCTACAACATAAATAAGGACGCCCTCTTGTACCCGCTGATCGCCTCGATCTTCAATATCCCGATCGAGCTCTTCATCTATCTGATCGTCTTCTTCGTACTCGGCTTCCTCATCTACGCCTTTATGTTCGGCGCGATTGGCTCAACGGCGTCGAAGCTTGAGGATATCAATACCTCGGTGATGCCCGTCACCTTCCTCTTCATCATCGCGTTTATGGTAGTCATATTCTCGATGAGCAGCGGTATGGTCGACAACACCGCGATGCTCATTTGCTCCTACGTTCCCTTCACCTCGCCGATGGCAATGTTTACCCGGATCTGTATGAGCACAGTTGCTTGGTACGAGATCGCGATCTCGATCGTGATCCTGATTGCCTCCACTGTCGGGATCGGCATTCTCTCCGCAAAGATCTACCGCGTCGGTGTCCTCCTCTACGGCACGCCCCCGCGGATCGGCACGATCCTGAAGACGGTATTCAAAAGAAGCAGTAAGTAAACCACACAATACACAATAAAGAAAGGAATCCCAAAATGAACACGATGATGAAAAACGAAAGAAACATCCACAGCCCCGATTGGTTTACAATGGGCAGTATCTATCAGATCAATCCGCGCACCTTCTCTAAGGAGGGCACGATCGCGGCGGTCACGAAGGAGCTCCCTTTCCTCAAGAGCTGTGGCTTCACGCTGATGTATCTCTGCCCTATCTTCGAGGAGGATGACTGCGACGATCCTACCTATATCAGCCCACGTCAGAAAGCATCCGAAACGGGAAATCCGAAGAATCCCTACCGTATGAACGATTACTTTAAGATCGACTCCGAGTACGGCACGATGGACGATCTCCGTGAATTCGTTGAGGAAGCGCATCGCCTTGGCCTGAAGGTCATGCTCGACCTCGTATATCTCCACATCGGTCCAAACGCGCCGATCATTAAGACTCACCCCGAATTCGCACAGCACGACGAAAACGGCAACATGCGTCTGACGAAATGGAAGTTCCCCTACCTCAATTTTGAAAACGAGGGACTTCGTGAATATCTGTGGTGCAATATGACCTACTACGTCGGAGCGATCGATGTAGACGGCTTCCGCTGTGACGTTGGGGACAAGGTTCCGCTTGATTTCTGGGTCGAGGGCCGCCGCCGCATTTGTGCGATCAAGCCCGATGCAGTTCTGCTGGTCGAGGGGGTTACCGTCAGCTATCTCGAGCAGGCGTTCGACTCGTGTTACCACTTTGCATGGCACGGAAAAATGTATCAGGCCTTCCACGGTGAAGCCAACGCCCTTGATGTCCGTAAATGCCACGAGGATTTTGCCGCAAAGATCCCGAAGGACTCGTTCGTGATGCACGACATCGACAACCACGACACCGTAACCGATCGTGCTCAGCGCGTTGAAATTTTTGCAGGACACGACGGAATGGAGCTGATTGAGGTACTGAACTATACGATCGACGGTGTCCCGATGGTCTACTGCGGCAACGAGCTGTGCGATGAGGCGACCATCAGTATGTTCGCAAATCGCTTCTATATGGGCAGATTTGAAATAACCGACCGATCAGACGCGAAAAAGAATGAGCCCGCAGTGCTCCGCCGCCTTGCGGTGATGCGCGCACTGAACGCGCTGAAGGCATCCTCCGAGATCCTCAGAGATGGTGAGACCGTTTGGATCGATAATACAGAGCCCGAAAAGGTCCTTGCCTTCACCCGCGTGAAGGGCGACGCGGTACTCGCTACGGTCGCAAACCTCGCGAAGGAGCCCGTCACCGTCCGTCTCTCGGGGCTTGACCTCAGCGGATATAAAACGCTTCTCGAAAGTGAAGCAAAGGCAACGGTCGCAGGCGACACCGTCACGCTTCCCGCTCACGCCTATATCGTTCTCGAGCGCTAAGACTGTATGACCGTTTCCACACACCGCTACGGCGTTTCCGCCTCCACCCTGAAGGTGATCGCCGCGCTTTTGATGCTGATCGACCACGTCGGGCTGATGTTTTTCCCGGAGGAGCCGATCTTCCGCATCATCGGTAGGCTCTCCTTCCCGCTTTTCGCGTATTTTTTAGCAGAGGGCTGTCGCTACACGGGAAATAAGCTGCGGCGTTTCCTTCTCGTCTTCCTCCTCGGTGTTCTGTGCGAAACGGCGTATATCCTTTACACCCACGAGATCGAGGGGAACGTCCTCCTCACCTTCTCTGTGTCAATCCTTTTGATCTACGCCCTTCAGCTTCTGAAGCGGTCGATCGCAGAAGGAGTCGTCGTGCGGATCGTGCTGTCCACCCTTCTATTCACAGCTATGGCGATCGCAGCTTGCCCGATCTCGGTTTACCTCGACCTCGACT
>JAZSIN010000071.1:0-1674 GCA_045533845.1 Eubacteriales bacterium
GGCCCTCCGACTTACAGCAAAACTCGTTTGCATGTACGCCGCTATCGGTTCGGCTACAGCCGACGATATCACACGGAAAGCCGAGGAGCGCCTCGGTCGCCCGATTCAATTCAGCCTGTATGGTGTTTGCATTCTTTTGTACCTGGTATCCGGCGTATGCCGTTCCGAGAAATCGGATGCGCAGTAAAAGCTTCAAGGCGGCACTCCTCCCTTCTTCCGTTATCTTTTGAAATCACATTACATATCCGGGCGCGTAAAGATTACAAAGAATCAGCCCGACGCCGAATAAAACAAGCAGGATCACTGTCATAAAATCACGGAAATGCAGGTGCAGAACACGCATACGCGTTCTTCCCTCTCCACCGTGATAGCAACGGCACTCCATCGAGGTCGCAAGCTCATCCGCTCGGCGGAATGCCGACACAAAAAGCGGGATCAGGATCGGGATCATCGCCTTGGCACGATGCACGAGACTGCCCGATTCAAAGTCTGAACCTCTTGCCTTTTGCGCCCGCATGATCTTTTCGGTCTCCTCCATCAGCGTGGGAATGAACCGAAGCGTGATCGTCATCATCATCGCGAACTCGTGTACGGGAACGCGGATCTTCTTCAGCGGTGAAAGCAAAAGCTCGATCCCGTCGGTAAGCGCGATCGGAGTCGTTGTATACGTCATGAAAAGCGACGAGCCAAGGATCAGAATGACGATACGGATCGCCATAAAGAGCGCACTGTAAATGCCCTCCTCGTAGATGCGGATAAATTTCCATTCAAAAAGGAGGTTATCGCCCGTAGTGAGAAAGAGATTGATCACCATCGTGAAGATCATAATGAATGCAACGGGACGGATCCCGCGCAGAATGATCCGCATCGGTATGCGGCTGATAAAAATCAGAAAAACAGCCGAAAGGATCAGCGCGCCGAACGCCACGACACCCTTGCAAAGAAAGGCGCAGACGATATAAAGGAGTCCCGAGATCACCTTTGTTCTGGGGTCAAGACGATGCAGGACCGAATTCGCGGGATAATACTGACCGAGAGAAATGTTCATTGTAACAGCCCTCCGATCTCCCTTACCGCCGCGTCTACAGCATAGACGTCGGTGCTTACGGGGATTCCAAGCCGATCAAGCTCGATCATCGTCCGCGTCACCTCGGGAACGTTCAGTCCGATCGCGTGAAGCTCGTCGCCGTGCGAGAAGATCTCGTCGGGCGTTCCGCTCATCATAACCTTCGAGTCCGACATCACGATCAGCCTGTCGCAGATCTGTGCCATATCCTCCATGCTGTGAGAAACGATCACGACCGATGCACCCGTTTCCTTACGGTAATTCCGAATACCGCGGAAGATGACCTCCCTACCGCGCGGGTCGAGTCCCGCCGCAGGCTCATCGAGAACGAGCACCTCGGGGCGCATCGCAATGATACCTGCGATCGCAACGCGGCGCTTCTGTCCACCCGAAAGGTCGAAGGGAGACGCATCGAGAAGAGACTCGTCGATCTCAACGAAACGGATCGCATCGTTTACGCGGCGCGTGATCTCCTCCTCGGAAAGCCCCATATTTTTCGGACCGTAGGCGATATCCGCCCGAACGGTCTCCTCGAACAGCTGATACTCGGGATACTGCATCACGAGTCCAACGCGGAAGCGGATCTGTCTGATCTCCTTCGGCTTTTC
>JAZSIN010000131.1:0-5467 GCA_045533845.1 Eubacteriales bacterium
GAAGTCATACATGGGATATACGCACCACTCATCTCCCTGACGGTGATGGTGGATGTGCTTGATCCTGTAGATAACGGGATCGCGAAGATAGGGGTTGTCCGAGGAGGGATCTATCTTTGCGCGCAGAGTGCGTGCGCCGTCAGGGAACTCGCCGTTCTTCATACGCTCGAAGAGATCGAGGTTCTCCTCGATCGAGCGGTTGCGGTAAGGAGATTCCTTCGACGCGACCGAGCGGTCGGTGCCCTTATAATCTGCGAGATCGTCCTTCGACAGGTCGCAAACGTATGCGTCGCCCTGACGAATGAGCTGTACGGCGAATTCGTAGCACTTCGGGAAGTAGTCCGATCCGTAGTATACGCCACCCGTCGGCGTTGCACCGAGCCACTCGAGGTCCTCGCGGATCGAGCGGACGAACTCGTCGCTTTCCTTTGCGGGGTTTGTGTCGTCATAACGGAGATTGAAGAGGCCCCCGTACTTATTTGATACGTCGGTGTTGACGCAGATCGCTTTTACCGATCCGATATGCAGGTAGCCGTTCGGCTCGGGAGGAAAGCGGGTGTGGATCTTCAGCTCGGGATCAAGCGCGAGGTCCTTGTCAATAATATCGTGAATAAAGTTGTTGCTGGTTTCTGCCATAACTTTTTTACCTTTCCGTGTTATAGAGCTGCTGCAAAGCACTTGAGCCGTGCTCTCGAGCGATCCTCACCGAGGATCTGCATCACCGCATAGAGATCGGGCGCGTTCTGCTTGCCCGTGATCGCAACGCGGAGGAACATACTGACGTCGGCAACGCTGCCCTTGTAGAGCGAGGGATCTGCCTTATATGCCTTCATATCGGACGCGAAGCCGAGCGAATCGGCAAGCGCCTTGACCTTCTCGAACCACACGTTCATGTCGTCTCCGGGATCGTAGGACGCAGAGAAGCCGTTGACAGCCGCCTTTACGTCCTCACGGCTGAACGTGGAGAGGATCTGCTCCGTGGCCCCTTCCTCATACGAGAAAAGCTCGTCGTAGAAGAACGCCATATAGGGGCGGACGTCGGTGTAGACCGCAAAGTCCTTGCGCGGCTTCTTGCCGCCGCGACCGATCGCGAGGATCGACTTCGCATAAGCGGGATCGCGCGTAAGGAGAGAATGGAATTCGGGATCGTAAAGCACCGTCCAGGTGGTCAGAAGCTCGTACATCTCGTCCGCCGAGAGACGGGAGAGTACGTTCTTCGAGACGTCCGTAAGCTTTGCCGTGTCGAAGAGACAGCCCGAAACACACATCTTCTTCACGTTGAAGGGGAAGTCGGTGTAGGCGGCGTCGGGCGAAGCGCGATGCCATTCCTCGTAGTTCGAGTTCAGAAGCGTCATAACGTATTCCATTACGCACGCGGGTGCGTAGCCGAGCCGCTCGTAGTCGTCCATATTCGCACCCATATCGCGCTTCGAGAGCTTCTTCTTCGCACCGTTCTCGTCGAGCTTCATCAGCTGAGAGATGTGGAGATATTTGGGAAGCTTAAAGCCGAGCTCGCGGAAGAGCTGCAGGTGCTTCGGGAGAGAGGGAAGCCATTCCTCGCCGCGAATGACGTGGGTCGTGCCCATCAAATGGTCGTCGACCGCGTGTGCAAAGTGGTAGGTCGGAATGCCGTCCGATTTCAGAAGCACGAAGTCCTCGTCGTTTTCCGGAAGCTCGAGCTTGCCGCGTACAAGGTCGGTAAAGGGCGTCTTCTTATTGGGGTCTCCGTCGCCGATGATGCGGAGCACGAAGGGATTGCCGTCGGAAAGATTCTTCTTCACATCATCAAGCGTGATCGCGCGCCTCAGCCTGCTGAGCCTGTCTCTCTACGGACGCATCCGCGCTCCATTCCTTCGACTTGATCTCCGCCTTCTTGTCGACCGCATTCATCGTTTCAAGCTCTGCCTGCGTCGTGAACACGGGGTACGCGCGGCCCTTCCGAACGAGCTCCTTTGCGTAAACGTGGTAGATCGGTCCACGCTCGGACTGCTTGTACGGCCCGTACGCGCCGTGGTCGGAGACCTTGCCGTTTTCGTCGAGGATCGCGCCCTCGTCAAAACGGATGCCGTAGCGCGAGAGGGTGTTGATCAGACCCTCGGCGGCACCGAGAACCTCGCGCTTTGCATCGGTGTCCTCGATGCGAAGGTAAAATACGCCGCCCGATTGATGAGCGAGACGCTCGCCGACCGTCACGGGGAACATTCCGCCAAAGTGGACGAAGCCCGTGGGGCTGGGGGCAAAGCGTGTGACCTTCGCGCCCTCGGGAAGGTTACGCGGGGGGTATTTCGCTTCGAGATCCTCGGGCGTCTCGGTTACGTTCGGGAAAAGAAGCTCCGCGAGAAGTGCGGTCTCGTTTTGATTTGTGTAGTTCATAGCTAACTCCATTTACGGTTGATTATGATTCATTATGATATCTCTATGGAAGGGCTTTCGCGACAGAGCGGCTGAGAGGGGAATTCACAGCACCGCACGGAGCGCATCCGAAAGGGTGTCGGACAGCCCGTGACCGGGATAGATCCGAATAGAAGGGAAGCGCCGCGCAAGCGGCTCGAGCGCGTGCAGGGAATCGTAAAGCGCTTCCTGCGACCCACCGTAGAGATCGGTGCGCCCGACGTTGTCGGAAAAGAGCGTGTCGCCCGTCAGAAGGAAGGGCGTGTCTTTCTTTCCCTCGCAAAGGAAACAGACCGAGCCGCCGCTGTGCCCGGGCGTCGCGATCACCGTCACCGTGCCGCTCCCGAGCGTCAGAACGTCGCCGTCCGAAAGGAGATCGGTCGCCTCGGGGAAGACCCTGTCCTGCCCGAAAAAGAGGGAAAAGGCGTTCTTCCGACCGTCCATAGGGAAGTCCTTGTCACCCGCCCCGAGATAAACAGGAACGGGAAAGCGGGACAGCAGAGGCTCAAGGTTCATAATATGGTCAAAGTGACCGTGCGTCAGAAGGATCCCGTCGAGCGTAAGCCCGCCGTCGTACAGCGCCGCACACATCACAGGAAGCCGCGCCGCGGGATCGACGAGAAACGCGCGTCCTTCGTCCGAAAGAAGATAGCAGTTCGCGCCGAGAAAGCCCTCGGCAAGCACCGTGATCTCCATGTTTTCCTCCCTCCAGCCTGTGTTTTACACCGTTCGATACCTATTCCATTATAGTATAACACATTTTTCTAAACTTGTCTATATTTTCGGGGAAATTTATACAGAAAAAAGCCCTCTCGTACGAGAGGGCTTTTTTGTTCATTCGTGCGCGTCAGCGCCGTTATTCCTCGGATTCCTTCTTGCGAAGCACGATCACAGCAGGAGCCATAAGCGCGAGCGAGAGAAGTGCGAGGGAAGTGCCGACCACCGAGCCACATCCGCCCTTTTCCTCAGGGGGAGGCGCGGTGGGCGGGTCGGTTTCGGGCGACGGATCCGCAGTGCTTTCAGCAGGCTTTTCCGTCGTATTTGCGGAGGGATCCTCCGTGGTCACCTCGGGAGGAGCGGTTGCCTCGACCGATTCCTCGGGAATGTGGAGCTCGTTTACGTACGTACCGTCCACCTCGTTGACCCAGTAGGAGTAGTCGATCGTAACGTCCTCGTTGAGCCCGTTGTAGGTCAGATAGTAGTAGGGGCTCGTCGGATAGGGATCGACGCCGAGGCGCTGGAGGAAGGGATAGACGTGGATGAAGTCGTATGCCGCCTTGTTAACGAGGTAGCAGAGCTTGCCGGACTGAACGTCCTCCTGCGTGATGAAGCAGTCGTAGCCTGCCCACGGGATCTCCGCGCCGTTGTTCATAATGCGCATCGCACCCGAATTCTTGATGCTCTCAAGGTAGTAGTTGTTCTTGATGAACTTCTCGGAGTCCGCACGGTCGATCCATGCGGTCGCGTATTCCAGGCAGTAGTCTCTCGAGCCCGTCACCTGATGCGCGGTGACGCAGGTCTCGGGACCGTTCAGCTCACCGAGGAAATAGTTACCCTCGATCATCGCGTACGGGGTATTCGCGTATCCCATAAAGGCACACGCCGCACCCGCGTGAGACGCGGTGATGTTCGCGGTGACACCGCAGCCGTAGATACGGGGGGACTGCTTGTTGCCCGAGCCGTACGAATAGCTGAAGATGCCCGCAGAGCAGGTGGAGGAGTAGTAGTTCAGATGGTAGTCGATTCCGATGCGACCGCCGCAGGTGAGACCGTCGCAGATGCCGTCGTTGTCGGAGTCGGTCGAGCAGGTCAGATACGCGGGGTCGTCACAAACGCCGTCCTCGTTCTCGTCCGTGGTGTTCGAGTAGACGTGCCTCTCATTGTAGGCAACGATGTCACCACCCGAGAAGCATCCGAAGAAGGTGTTGAAGCCGCCCGTGAAGGAGACGCCGCCGATCGAGCCGGAGCCGATGTTGGAGGCAATGCCCGCCGACACGAAGTTCGAAATGATGTTACCGAGGTTGACGCAGTAGTAAAGCTCGATCGACTGTGCACTGCGCGCGATGATGCCCGCGGAGCGGATCGCGTGATCGTGCGGATGGTTGTCTGCGTTCTTCGTCACGCCCTCAGCGCGGATGTCACCCGTGTTCAGGCAGTAATTGAGCTTGGTACGGTCCTGCGAGTAGCCGACGATGCCCGCCGCATACTGACGGTGGCTCGTGATCGTGCCGTTGTTGATGCAGTACTCGAATACGAGATCGCAGACGAAGTTCGGGTAGGACGAGCAGCCGGGGCGGCTGATGATGCCTGCCGCGTAATTCGTGCGGCAGGTGATGTCACCGTTGTTGGTGCAACGGATCGCATTGACGTCGCCGACCGAGTAGCCTGCGATACCGCCCGCACGGGCGTCGCCGATGACGGTTCCGTCGTTGATGCAGTCGAAGAAGTTTGCAACGAGTCCGTTTCCGAGGTCGTCGGAACGGACGAGAACACCCGCGATGCCGCCCGAGTTACCGCCCGCAGAGGTTCTTCCGCCCACCTCGGCAGTGAGAATGTCACCCGAGTTGGTGCAGCTCTGGAAGGTGATCTCGGTCGCGTTTCCGTACGCGAGGATACCGCCCGAATGTGCGAGGACCTGCGGAACGATCAAGTTATCCTCCTCAGCCAGAAGGTCCTTACAGCCGCTGTCCGAGACCATGCCGTAGTTGTGGCAATTCTCGAAGACGGCGGATGTGATCATCTTATTTGCCTCGCCGTCTGCGTTGTTCTGCGCCTTCTTCAGAGCGCCGACGAGACCTGCCGCAGAAAGAGCGGAGATGCTTGTGTGGTTGACGCAATTCGTCATCTTGAGGTCTCCGTAGACCGAGCCGAGGAGACCGCCCGTGTAGAGCGATTTATAGATGATGGTCTCGGTTCCGTTCGGGTTTGTGACGCGCGTCTCTCTGCCGCTTTCGAAGCCCTTGATCACGGTGCTGTTGCTGACGTTCTCAAACGTCAGGTCAATGCCCTCCATTGCGACCGAGCCGCAGTGGATCGCAAGACCGAGACCCCCGTCGGAGCGGAAGTTGATGTTGCC
>JAZSIN010000263.1:0-5228 GCA_045533845.1 Eubacteriales bacterium
GAGACGCCGTCCGCCTTTCGGTACGCGTACCGAAGGGCATCGAAGGAAGCGTCACTCTGTCGGTCGGAGAAAGCCGAGACGAGCTCCCTTTGACGCGCGAAAGCGAAAAGGAAAGTCCCTTTTTCGATTGGTATGAGATCACGCTCCCCTGCCCCGAGGAGGAGCTGTGTTATCGTTTTCTCGTCCGGATCGGTGAGACGATCTATCTTTGTAACCGTCTCGGGGTTTCGGTATGGGACGGGGAAAGCCCCCTGTCAAGAGACGGTGACTTCCGCATTCTCCCGGGCTTTCACGTACCCGCGTGGGCGAAGGGGGCGGTAACGTATCAGATCTTCCCCGACCGCTTCTGTAACGGCGACGAAGCGAATGACGTCGCAGATCGGGAGTACTATTATCTCGGTGGTCACGCCGAGCGCGTCACCGATTGGCATTCCCTCCCCTCGGGCAGCGATTACCGCCGTTTTTATGGAGGAGACCTTCGCGGCATCCTCGACAAGCTCGACTATATTCGCTCCCTCGGCGTCGAGGTGCTTTATCTGAATCCGATCTTCGTTTCCCCGTCGAGCCACAAATACGACACCGAGGATTACGACCACATCGACCCTCATTTCGGAAGGATTCCCTCCGATTGCGCGCACGAAATGGCACCCAACGAGACCGACAACCGTCTTGCTATGCGCTACGTCCGATGCGTAACCGAAAAAGAAAATCTCAACGCAGGGGACGAGCTCTTCCTCCTCCTCACAAGGGAGATCCACAAGCGAGGGATGCGCGTCATCCTCGACGGCGTCTTCAACCATTGCGGCTCGTTTCACAAGTGGATGGACCGTGAGGGGATCTACAAAGGGCGCGCGGGGTATGGCGTCGGCGCGTATCACGGTGCAGGGAGTCCCTACCGCGACTTCTTCTCCTTCAGAGAAGACGGCAGCTATGAGGGATGGTGGGGACACGATACCCTTCCGAAGCTCGCATATGAGGATTCAGATGCCCTCATCGAGGAGATCCTGCGGATCGGGGAAAAATGGGTCTCCCCGCCCTACTCGGCAGACGGGTGGCGGCTCGACGTCGCCGCCGATCTCGGTCACTCGGAGGTCTTTAACCACGCGTTCTGGAAAAAATTCCGCGCGCGGGTGAAGCGGGCGAATCCCGACGCGATCATACTTGCCGAGCATTACGGCTCGCCTCGCGCGTGGCTCAGGGGCGACGAGTGGGACACCGTAATGAACTACGATGCCTTTATGGAGCCCGTGTCCTTTTTCCTCACGGGTATGGAAAAGCACAGCGATGGACGGCGCGACGACCTCTACCGAAACGGTGACGCCTTTTTCCGTCTTTTACTTGAAAAGTCCGCCTCACTTCCCCGCCCCGCACTCGTCAGCGCGATGAACGAGCTGTCAAATCACGATCACTCACGCTTTCTCACGCGCACGAACCGAACAGTCGGGCGGATCACAACGGTCGGAGGTGCAGCCGCCTCGACAGGGATCCGAAAATCGATCCTCCGTGCAGCGGTGGCGATGCAAATGACGCTTCCCGGGTGTCCGACGATCTATTACGGCGACGAGGCGGGGCAGGTCGGCTTCACCGATCCCGACAGCCGCCGCACCTATCCGTGGGGGCGGGAGGATCGCGGCCTCATCGACCTCCACCGCGCGCTTACCGCTATGCGACGGCGACATCCCGTTCTGAAAAACGGGTCTCTCCTCCCCCTCTCGTCGGGATACGGCTACGTGGCGTACGCGCGCTTTAACGAGCAGGCGGGAAGCGCGGCGGTCGTCGCGGTAAATGCCGACGAGCATCCGCACGAGATCTCTTTCTCCACGGTCGCGATCGGACTCCCCGAAAGCGTCTCGCTCCTTCGGATCTTTCAATCAAGCGCGGACGGGATCACCCTCCCCGACGGGCTCTTCCCCGCGCTCACTCACGGCGTTACGCGCACTCCGCCCATCCGCCTCACGGCAAAGGGCGGTGTGATCACGCTGTCACTCCCACCCGAAGCCGCGGTGATCCTCGTCACGGAAGAAAAGACGCTCAGAAAGGACAACACAAGATAATGCGACCTAACGATTTTTCGGATCTCGACCTTTATCTTCTTCACGAAGGAACGCACCGCACGCTTTACCGTAAGCTCGGCGCACATATCGCGAAAGAATGCGGCGCTTCGGGTGTCCGCTTTTCCCTGTGGGCACCAAACGCCCGTTCCGTCTCTCTCCTCTCACAGCGCGGCGGATGGCGAGAGGACACGCATCCGATGGAGCGCACGGACGGCGGGATCTTTACTTGCTTTGTTCCCGAAATGAAGGAGGGCGAGATCTACCGCTTTGCGGTGCTCGGCGCGGACGGCGTGATGCGGCACAAATCCGATCCCTTTGCTTTTTCCTCCGAGCTTCGCCCGTCGAGCGCGTCGGTCGTCTGCCCACTCGACCGATACGAATGGGGGGACCGCGCGTATTGTGAGGAGCGCAGTAAAAAAGACCCGCTGAAGGGTCCTATGGCAGTCTACGAGGTACACCTCGGCTCGTGGAAGCGGGACTACGGGAGGAATCCCCTCACGGGCTTTCTGGATTATCGTACGCTTGCGGATCAGCTCGCACAGTACGTCACCTATATGGGCTACACGCACGTCGAGCTCATCGGGATCGCCGAGCATCCGCTCGACGCCTCGTGGGGGTATCAGGTCACGGGCTACTATTCCCCGACGAGCCGCTACGGTACGCCCGACGATCTCCGCTATTTCGTCGACCGAATGCACCAAAGCGGCATCGGCGTGATCCTCGATTGGGTCCCCGCACACTTCCCGAAGGACTCCTTCGGACTCGCAGATTTCGACGGAACCGCCCTTTACGAATACGGCGACCCTTTAAAAAAGGAGTTCCCCGAATGGGGAACGCGTGCCTTCGATCTCGGAAAGCACGAGGTGCGCGCCTTCCTCCTGTCAAACGCCTTTTATTGGGTCAGAGAGTTTCACGTCGATGCCCTCCGCGTGGACGCGGTCGCCTCGATCCTCTTTTCCTCCTTTGGAAAAAGCGAGTGGCGTCCGAACCGCTACGGCGGCACAGAGAGTCTCGAGGGAATCGACTTCCTCCGTCTTTTGAATCACGCGCTCTCCGAGGAAACGGACGCCTATCTCATCGCCGAGGATTCCTCCATTATGGAAGGCATCACGAGACCCGTCACGGACGGCGGCATCGGCTTCCGCTTCAAATGGAATATGGGCTGGATGAACGATACGCTCCGATACGTGAAGGAGGATCCCATCTTCCGCAAATGGCATCACGACAAGCTCACGCACAGCATCGACTACGCCTTTCTCGAGCACTTTATGCTCGTCCTCTCGCACGACGAGGTTGTCCATCTGAAGCGCTCGATGCTCGAAAAATTTCCCGGACGGATCGAAGACAAATTCGGCGGGCTAAAGACGCTGTACACCTATCAGATGACCCACCCCGGGAAGAAGCTCCTCTTTATGGGGCAGGATTTCGGAGAGACCGCCGAATGGCAGGAATCGCAGTCGATCAATTGGGCGCTTGCCGATCATCATTCGGGGCATCGCGACGTATTGAACGCGGTACGGCGTCTCCTCACGCTTTACAGAAGCCACCACGTCCTCCACGACGACACGGGTGGGAGCGCAGCCTTCGAATGGGTAAAGCGAAGCGACGCCGAGGGGAATACGCTGTGTTATATCCGAAGAGATCCCCAAAGCTATCGGGACGCCCTTCTCGTGGTCTTGAATTTCGCACCCGTCGAGCATAAAGGCTACACCTGCGGCGTCCCGCTCGCGGGAGAATACGTGCGCGTGTTCAGCACGGTGGACGTCGGGGATTCCCTCCCACCGTCACCACCGCGCTTTACGGCAAGCGACTCCCCCTGCGACGGCTATCCCTGCTCCCTCTCCCTCGACCTCTACCCCTACGAATCGGCAATTCTCGCCCTTCCGACCGTGACGAATGAAAACGAAGGAGACGGGAAGACTAATCCCGAAGCATAAAAAGCAGAAAGGAGCACGTCCTATGTACCATCCTCCCGCAAACACGGACTTCCCGAGGGTCCCCCGTAAAACTGCCTTCCCCGACACATTCGGGAACGCCGCCACGGTCGAAAAGCCCGTCGGCATTCACCGCCCGAAGCGGAACACGATCCGAGGGAAATGCGCCGTCATCGGCTGCGGCTTCGTCGGCTCGACCATCGCATACGCGCTGATGCAGGCAGAGCTCTTCTCCTCGATGGTGCTGATCGACCTCGACACGCGCAAGGCGGAGGGCGAGGCGGCAGATCTCAACCACGGACTTCCCTTCCACGCGCCGATGGAGCTCTACGCGGGCGACTACGACGACCTCGTCGACGCCTCCCTCATCATCATTACGGCGGGCGCAGGGCAAAAGCCGGGCGAAACGCGGCTCGATCTCGCGCGAAAAAACACCGAGATCTTCCGCTCTATCATTTCCGAGGTCACACGCTACAATGACAGCGCGATCCTCCTCGTCGTCACGAACCCCGTCGATATTCTGACCTACAAAACGCACCTTTTCTCGGGCTTCCCGCAGAACCGTGTGATCGGCTCGGGGACCGTCCTCGACACGGCACGGCTCAAATACCTCGTCGGAAAAGAGCTCGGCGTCGACTTCCGCAACGTCCACACCTTCATCATCGGGGAGCACGGTGACAGCGAGCTTCCCGTGTGGAGCTCCGCGAATATTTCGGGGATCGATCTCGATCACTACTGTGGCTCGTGCGTCGACGGACCGAGTACAAGCCGACTTCGCGAGCTTTTTGAAAGCGTGAAGAATGCGGCATATCACATCATCGAGGCAAAGGGTGCGACCTATTACGCGATCGCCGAATCGGTCACACGGATCGCACAGGCGATCGTGCGCGACGAGGACTCGATCCTCCCCGTCTCCACCCTCCTCACGGGCGAGTACGGGCTGTCGGACCTCTGCCTCAGCCTGCCTTGCGTCGTCGGCTCGAACGGAATCCATCAAACGCTTGAGATCCCGCTCGACGAGAAGGAGCTTGCAGAGCTGCATCGGTCGGCGGAGATCCTACGGCAAGCGCTCGTGCTCTGAACCATAGAAAAACGGAAGTCCGCAGCTCCCCCCGATATTTTTTCTCATTTTTCTTGACAAACCGAAAGAAGTATGCTATACTGTACAGGTCCCGAAGGGTACATGGAGGTGTACTCAAGTGGCCGAAGAGATCAGTCTTGAAAACTGAGAGGTCGTTCA
>JAZSIN010000303.1:0-4617 GCA_045533845.1 Eubacteriales bacterium
CACGCAGATCGCACGCGCGTTCGCACGTGCGCTTCGCCTCAACGAGGATCTCACAGAGGCGATCGTCCTCGGTCATGACCTCGGTCATACCCCCTTCGGTCACGCGGGTGAGGACGCGATGCGTGAGTGCTTTTCGCCCGATTTCGCACATTACCGTCAGAGCCTTCGCGTCGTCGAACGGATCGAAAAGAATGGACAGGGACTGAACCTCACGAAGGAGGTTCGCGACGGCATTGTCAACCATACGGGACGTTGGAAGGCAGCTACCCTTGAGGGGGCGATCGTCAAGTACGCCGACCGCATCGCATACATCAACCACGATATAGACGACGCATGCAGAGCAGGTATCCTGACCCTCGGGGACATCCCCGCAGAGCTCAGAGCGGTCCTCGGGGAGACGCACAGCGGACGTATCAACTGCATGGTGCGCGCGATCGTTGAATCGAGCACGGATAAGCCTGAGATCGATATGCGCGAGGACGTCAAGGAGGCGACGAACAAGCTTCGTTCCTTCCTCTTTGAAAAGGTCTACCTGAATCCCATTGCAAAAAGTCAGGAGAACAAATCGAAGGCGCTTCTCATACGACTTTTCGAATACTACGTAAAGAACCCCGGCGAAATGCCGCACCTCTACCAGTCAAATGTCGAATCGGAAGGGATCGAGCGTTGCGTTTGTGATTTCATTTCGGGAATGACCGATCGGTACGCAATCGAGATGTACGAAACGCTATTCGTCCCGAGAGTCTGGAGGGGTATCGGCGGATGATCCCAAGAGAAATTATAGATGAGGTAGTCGCAAGGACGGATATCGTCGAGCTCATCGGTATGTACGCGAACCTGAAGCGCTCGGGCTCGAACTATATCTGCTGCTGTCCCTTCCACGGCGAGAAGACACCGTCCTTTATGATCTACACCGCAGATCCGCATTTTTATTGTTACGGCTGCAATATGGGCGGAGACGTTGTGACCTTTGTGCGGCAGGCGGAGCGTCTTGACTACGTCGAGGCGATCGAATTCCTCGCAAAGCGCGCAGGAATCACGATTCCGCAAAACGAAAAATACGAGGAAAGGGGCGTCTCGCGGAAGCGTATCTACGAGATGAATCTCGAGGCGGCAAAATTCTTCCGCTCCTGCCTCTTTGACCCGAATTACGGCAGAGAGGGACTCGAATACCTAGTGGAGAAGCGGAAGCTCTCCCGCAGTACGGTTACGCACTTCGGGCTCGGCTACGCCCCGCAGAGCTTTTCGATGCTTGGCGATCACCTGAAAAAAAAGGGTTTCACGGAGGATGAGCTCATTGCGGGCTTCCTCAGGAAGCGGAACGACTCGGGCAGAGCCTTCGACCTCTTCCGCAATCGCGTGATCTTTCCCGTTATCGATACGACGGGCAACGTCATCGCCTTCGGCGGGCGCGTGATGGATGATTCGAAGCCGAAGTATCTGAATTCGTCGGATACCCCCGGCTTCAAAAAAAGTCGAAACCTCTACGCGCTGAATTTCGCGAAGCGCGCGTGCGCGGAGGAGATGATCCTCTGCGAGGGATATATGGACGTTATTGCGCTCCACGCGGCGGGATTTGAAAATGCCGTCGCAACGCTCGGTACGGCACTGACCGAGGAGCAGGCACGCGTGATGGCAAAATATACGAAGCGCGTCATCATCTCCTACGACAGCGACGAGGCGGGCCAGAAGGCGGCAAATCGCGCAATGGCGATCCTCGGAGCAGTCGGACTTGAGGTCCGCGTTCTCGTGCTCGAAGGCGCGAAGGACCCCGACGAATACATCAAAAAGCACGGAGCGGACGCCTTCCGCCGTGCACTCACGGGGAGTGCGACGGGCTTTGACTATAAGATGCGGAACGTGATGGAGAAATATGACATCGCGGTATCCGATCAGAAGATACGGGCGACCGAGGCACTATGTGAAATCGTTGCCTCGTATTACAGTCCCACCGAGCGGGAAGTCTATCTCTCGAAGGTATCAGCGGCGGTCGGCCTTCCGATCGACGTTCTTCGGAACAACGTAGAGATCGTACTCGCGAAAAGAAAAAAGGCACAAAAGGAGCAGGAGAGCCGAACGGCGCAGGAGAGCATCCGAAACTTTGGCGACCGGGTCAATCCCGACGCCGTGCGCTATGTGCAGGCGAACGCCGCAGAGGAGCTGATCCTCGGACTGATGCTTCTGTACGAGGAGTTTCGCGCGGAGCGCGTTCTCTCGTCGGTCGGACTTACGGAAAATGATTTCTGTACCGCATTCCATAAGCGCGTCTTTCAGGAGATCCTTGCGCTTGACGGCACTGAGGCGGGCTTCTCACTCGCGGCGCTCGGGGAGGATTTTACCCCCGAGGAGATGGGACGGATTACCCGTCTCGCTGAAAAGCGCCGCGCGCTCACCGTCAACGATATCTCTGTCTTCAGGGAGGGAGTTTCAGCTCTGAAGCGCGAGAAAACGCGGATCGAGGAAGCGGAGAGCGACGATTTTGCCGCCGCCGTCCGACGCCGAAGACAGGAAAATGAAAAGCGGCAAAAGGAAAAGAACGGTGGAGGTTAAAACCGACCGCTTACCGTTATTTTGCACCGCCGTGCGCATAGCTATGTGCGGCATAAAGAGAAAAATTTGTAAAAATAGAAAGCAGGAACGAAAACATGGCAGAGCTTGAAAAGAAGGAAGCCTTTACCGAGAAGGAGCAGGAGGACAAGAAGCCCGACGTACGCGAGCTGATCGAAAAGGGCAAGCGAGAGGGACTTTCGGGTCAGGATATTGAAGCGATCGAGAGTATGGGCTACGATCTCGATAAGATCTACGATGCGATGGAGGACCAGGGCATCGCCCTGCAGGGTGATATCTCGAACGCGGAGATGGACGAGATCGAGCACGAGGTCGAGAACTTCGGCGCGGGCGAAAATATGGAGCGTATCCTTGAGCAGGAGGGCCTCGCGATCGATGACCCCGTCCGTATGTACTTAAAGGAGATCGGACGCGTTCCGCTTCTCACGACCGAGCGAGAAAGAGAGCTCGCCGATATTATGACACACTCGGACGATCCCGAGGCACGTCAGGCGGCGAAGGACGAGCTCGTCGAGGCAAATCTCCGTCTGGTCGTTTCGATCGCGAAGCGTTACGTCGGAAAGGGTATGTTCTTCCTCGACCTCATTCAGGAGGGCAACCTCGGTCTTATGAAGGCGGTCGAAAAGTTCGACTACACGAAGGGCTATAAGTTCTCGACCTACGCGACCTGGTGGATCCGTCAGGCGGTCACCCGCGCGATCGCGGATCAGGCAAGGACCATTCGTATCCCCGTTCATATGGTCGAGACCATCCATAAGGTCTCGCGCTACTCTCGTCAGATGCTTCAAGAGCTCGGACGTGAGGCAACCGCCGACGAGATCGGCGAGAAGATGGGAATGAATGCCGATAAGGTGCGCGAGATCATGAAGATCGCGCAGGATCCCGTTTCGCTCGAGACACCGATCGGTGAGGAGGAAGACAGCCACCTCGGCGACTTCATCGCCGACGACGATACTCCGACGCCCGTCGACGCTGCCGCGCAGAATATCCTCAGAGAGGTCATTGAGCGCGAGCTCCACACCCTCACCCCCCGTGAGGAGTACGTTATCAAGCTCCGCTTCGGACTTTACGACGGCAGAACGAGAACGCTCGAGGAGGTCGGACAGAAGTTCAACATCACGAGAGAGCGTATCCGTCAGATCGAGGCGAAAGCGCTCCGTAAGCTCCGCCACCCGAGCCGCGCGAGACGTATGAGAGGTTTTCTCGACTGATTTTCTTATACTTCGAGAGAAATTCTCGCAATTTGAGAAAAGTCGATGCGTGCCGTTGGGAGATCCCGATCCGCGCGTGAAAAGTGCGGAAAAAGTTTACACTTTGGCTTTCTTGCCCAAAAACAGTGGCGCTTAAATGTGTAAAACGCCCAAGCTCAGCGGCAAGATGCAAAAAAAGAAAAGCGATAACTTGTGCAAGATGCTGCTTTTCGGCGCAAATTTTTCGAAAATGTACCCAAGACGGCGCGCCCGAAGCGGGCGTGCCGTCAAAAAGGGGACTTGACAGAGTCCTCTTTTTGTTGTAAAATATGTTAGTATAGACGACTATGGGTGAGGTATGCGCATTTTCGCATTTCCTTGCTGCGCTATAAACCCCGATCTCAAGGAGGATCCCAAGAATATGAATAAGAAGCTTGTATCCCTGCTTCTGTGTATCGTACTGCTCTTGTCATTTGTAATGGCAAGCTGCACCACCAGCACCAAGACCGGTGAAGAGGAAGAGGAACAGGAGGTAGTTCGTTACCCGATGACGCTCGTCTGGGCGCTCGTATGTGACGAGGTCCCCTCCGAGGAGACTCAGACCTCTGTACAGAAGGCGGTCAATAAGATCACCGAATCGAAGTTCATGACGCACATCGAGCTTGAGTTCTACGAGACCTCCGAGTACGAGGAAAAGGTAGAGGCTAAGATTCTGCTCGCGCAGAAGGAGCACGAAAAGATCGAAGAGGCGAAGCGTGCGTGGAAGAAGTTCCTCCGTGCAAACCGCGTTATCAAGAATGAGGACGGCAGCACCCTCAAGGTAGAGACGGAGCGTCTTTACGAGATGTTTTGGGAGTCC
>JAZSIN010000268.1:0-12443 GCA_045533845.1 Eubacteriales bacterium
TGTCCTTGTCGTAGCGCGTCTTTCCTCTTTCGGGCTCGGTCGCGTCCCAATAGAAGGGAAGAGTAGCCATATTGAAGGTATCCTTGAATACCTCCTTGTAGCGTGCGTTCTTCTCGGGCGTTTCAAGCTCGTCGAGCATAAAGAGATTCGCGCCGAAGTGGAACTCGTGGCTCTTCTGTACAGCCTTGATGCGTGCCCCGGGAATCGGATTCCCGTCCTTGTCGTTGACGGTGAGTGTCATACTCCCCTTGCGGTTTACCTCGATTCCTGCGTTGATGCGTGTGCGGAGCTCCTCCTTATTTGCTTCAAACAGCTCGAGAACCTTCCATCTTTCACTAGTGCGTTCCATATTGCGTTCTCCTTTTGAGTTTGGGTTTATTTGTGTAAAAGCCCATACGGCAGTTTCATTGTAGCATAGTTTTCGCGCCGAAACAACACCTTTTTCGCACAAAAAGGTGTGATTTTCGCAACAAATACAGAAATTTTCGGAAAATCTCCGCGAGGCGTTGACTTTTTCTGTGAAATATTTTATAATAAGAACGTAGCCTCTCGAGCAGCTCGCCGTTTGCACTTCTCGCAGGGGGAGAATGGATCGAAGTCGGGGTAGATAAAAAATATCAAAAAAAACGCGAATTTTTTTCAAAAAACTATTTACAAATCGAGATTTTTTTGGTATACTAATCGGTGGGGCAAATTTCAAAGCCCTCACTTGACTTAGATGCAAGGTTATGTTAAAGGAGTTGGTCTTTTTATGAGCCGTATGATCGGCACTGTTTCCCGTGGCGTTCGCGCCCCCATCATCCGCGGTGGAGACGATCTCGTTACGATCGTTACCGACTGTGTTCTCGAGGCTGCAAAGGACGGAGGATACGAGATCAGAAACCGTGACATCGTCGCAATGACCGAATCGATCGTTGCACGTGCACAGGAAAACTACGTGACCATTGACAATATTGCAGAAGACGTTCGCGTAAAGCTCGGCGGAGAGACGATCGGTATCGTTTTCCCGATCCTCAGCCGTAACCGCTTCTCGGTCTGCCTTACGGGCATTGCGAGAGGTGCGAAGAAGGTCGTGATCTGCCTGTCTTACCCCTCCGACGAGGTCGGAAATCATCTCGTCAGCCTTGATGCGATCGACGAGAAGGGGATCAACCCCTACAGCGACGTGCTCGACATCAAGCGTTACCGCGAGTGCTTCGGCTACGAGAAGCATACCTTCACGGGCGTCGACTACGTTGAATACTACGAAGAGCTCGTCAGAGCCGAGGGTGCAGACTGCGAGATCATCTTCGCAAACGACCCCCGCGCGATCCTGAAGTATACCGACAGCGTTCTTTGCTGTGACATCCATACCCGCCACCGCACGAAGCGTCTTCTGAAAAACGCAGGTGCGAAGCGCGTATTCGGTATGGACGATATTATGTCTCTTCCGATCGGGAACAGCGGCTACAATGAATCTTACGGTCTCCTCGGCTCGAACAAGGCGACCGACGATAAGGTCAAGCTCTTCCCGCGCGACTGTCAGCCCCTCGTCAATGCGATCCAGGAGCGCATCCTGAAGGAGACGGGCAAGCTCGTCGAGGTCATGGTCTACGGCGACGGCGCGTTCAAGGACCCCGTCGGAAAGATCTGGGAGCTCGCCGATCCGGTCGTTTCTCCCGCATACACGAAGGGACTTGAGGGAACGCCGAACGAGCTGAAGCTGAAGTACCTCGCTGATAATGATTTCGCAAATCTTTCGGGTGAGGAGCTTCGCGCCGCGATCGAAGAGAAGATCCAGAATAAGGATACGAAGCAGGAGGGACAGATGGGCACGACACCGCGCCGTCTGACCGACCTCATCGGCTCGCTTTGCGACCTGACCTCCGGCTCGGGCGATAAGGGTACGCCGATCATCTATATCCAGGGCTACTTTGACAATTACACGACCGAGTAATTTCGGCTCGTATATAAGAAACGGGCTGTCTCATAGAGACAGCCCGTTTTCGTTGTTTTATAGAGCTACCGTAAAAATTCCCCTGTGAAGACCGTGTTTTGGAGCTTTGTGTCGACGACCCGAAATGAAACGAGCGTGTCGCCCTCACGCGTGAGCTGAAGCTCTGCGTATTTACTCGCCTCGCGGACTGTTTCCTCGATCTCCCGAAGCTGCTCGGGCTTGTATCGAAAGCTGCGTCTCTTTTTGTAGCTGCGGACGGAGAGCGCGACGAGAGATTTATATAGCGGAGCGTGCCACTTGAAGCTTTTCTTCAGTACACGGGGAGACGGGATACGCTTGCGTTCCTTCGGAGGAGTGGTACGTTCGTTTTCCCGTCGGAGCTTGCTCAGCTGATGCTCGAAGAGTGCAAGGAAAATGAGCGCGATCGTCCCGACCAAAAGAGCAAAAGAGAACGCCCCCCAGGCGGAGATGACCTCGTTCAGGGAATGGAGCGGAAGATCGACGATTACTTCCGGTCCTCTTCTGTGTACTGAAAGGGCGATAGGAAAATAGTGCGTCTCGCAGGGGATCTTCGGCAAGAGGAGGAGAAGCTCGAAGGAGACGAAAAGCACGAGGTTTATGACGTTCAGGATGAGTCCGATGACGTTGGTCCTCGTGTCGTGCTTTTCTGAGGAGGTAGCCCTTCCGACGCGGAAGGGGCGGACGAGCAGCAGTCGAAGGGTGCTGTTTTTGATCTCGATATACCGTGCCGACGGATCCTTGAATCGGTAAGAGGCGATCGCGGCACAGGCGATGTTCGCTGCGGCGTGCCACAGGAGGGTCAGAAGCGCGAGGAAGACCGTCTGTCGCACACTCGGAGCGAGCAGACCGCAAAAGCATAATGCCAGAAGAATAAAAACGTTGTAGAAATGATTTCCATTTCTGCGAAGGGACATATCCGATGCTTACCTCCTTTCGAGAGCTTTGCCGCAATTATACCACAGAACGTCCGCTTTTTCAATACGTTTTTTGAATTTCCGAGGCGCTTTTCGCCGCCTTATTCGCGTGTCGCAAATCGGGGATTTTTGACGGGAAAAATTTTTTATCTTTTTTCAAAAAAGGTATTGACAAACAAGACCCCTTGTGATATAATATCACACGTTGGCGGTAAAAACCGCTGATGAACCGAATATTCCTCCTTAGTTCATGTCGGCATATCCGCGTAGCGGATGCGAGCGCATGACTTTGCAGGAAACATATTCCTCCTTAGCTCAGTCGGTAGAGCGCATGACTGTTAATCATGATGTCGCTGGTTCGAGCCCAGCAGGGGGAGCCAAACAAAAACAGACCACCTTGCGTGGTCTGTTTTTGTTTCCCTTCTCTTTGTTCGGCTCTAACCGGAAAGATATCGTGATTCGCGGAGCAAAGCGACGCATAATCATGATTCGCCGAGAGCGCCCCGCGCCCGTAATTCGGGCGCGGGTACTTATCAGTCGGTTCCTTTCAGTGAGAGAGATCTGCCGCCGTCGCAAACGTAGACCTGTCCCGTGACGAAATTCGACTTATCCGAAGCAAGGAATTCTACGACGTTTGCAATGTCCTCGGCAGTGCATTTTTCTCCGAGGAAATTCGTACCGTAGGCATACTTTTGACCCTTTTCGGTGGTAACGTCGACTTCGGGACGGCAAACGACACCGGGAGCGACCGAGTTGACGTTGATCTTATAAGGACCGAGCTCCTTTGCAAGCGCCTTTGTAAAGGCAATGACACCGCCCTTTGCCGCGGCGTATTCGGTCGACTTTGCGGCACCGTTGAGTCCGACGATGGAAGAGAAGTTGATGATCTTTCCGCCCTCGCCCTGCTTGACCATAACTCTTGCCGCCGCACGGCTTGCGTAGATCGCACCGTAAAGATTGATCTTCAGAACGCTGTCGATGACGTGGTCTTCTTTATCGACGAGGCGGTGGTACTTCGTGCCCGGTCCTGCGACGCGTGCGCTTCCGCCTGCGACGTGTACCATAATGTCAAGGCGGCCGAATTTTTCGACCGTCTCGGCGACCGCCGCGTCAACGTCCGCGGGATCGGTCACGTCAAGAACACGTCCGAATGCCTCTCCGCCGAGTGCTTCGATGCTCTCGACCGTCGCCTTGATCGTTTCCTCGTTGATGTCACAAACTGCGATCGCGATACCGTTTCTTGCGAGGGTGCGCGCGGTCTCACTTCCGATATACCCACCTGCGCCCGTGATAAATGCAACTTTTTTCACAAATTTTCTCCTTTTGAATGTTTGGTTTTTAATCTCTGAAAACGACCTGCCCGTCCAGAACCGTCAGCACGCAACGGTAACCTTTATCACTTTCGATATGATTTCCTGTTTTGTCTGTCGTGGAGAATCCCTCGTCCGTGTAGTCGAGGACGGCGATGTCCGCCTGGCCGCCAACCTTGAGGCAGCCCCATTCTCCTTCCTTACCGACCGCTTTTGCAGCCGAGGATGTGACACCGCGGAGAATGTCCTCCTCGGTCATCCCGAGGTGCCTTGAATAGCTCATACACATCGTGAGCCCGTAGCGTCCGCCGCGCGTGTAAGCGCTGAAGCGGGTGATATCGGTGCTGAGCGTGTCGGGTTGTGCGCCTGCCTCGATCGCCTGACGAAAAACCTCGAAGTCGGTGTGCGTGCGTCCCGCGAATCCGGCATCGATCACGACACCTCGTTCTTTGGCCGCTTTGATGCAGGCAAAGCCGTCCTCCGATGCGTTGTTTACGCCGCCGTGATAGGTG
This sequence comes from Eubacteriales bacterium, assembly GCA_045533845.1. Lineage (GTDB taxonomy): Bacteria > Bacillota > Clostridia > Oscillospirales > CAG-272 > JAZNOQ01. The sequence continues at coordinate 4,694 of JAZSIN010000268.1, forward strand.
TGGGTCAGAATATCGCCCTTACCGAGGGTCTCGAGAATCTCTGCCATCGGGGTGGGGGAATTGGAGCAGTGTACCATCACGCGAAGCCCTCTTCTGTGTGCGAAGTCGCAGATCTCTCTGAGGGGGGTGGTATCCGTCACGCTTGACTGCGTCGTGTCGAAGTAAACCTTCAGACCGACGACCTTGTCTCCAAAGCGTGCAAGCGCCTCCTCGACTTTTCCGAGCTGTGCCGTGTTGTCACGGATGTGCGCAGTGACGAGCAGGACGTTCTTCACCGTAAAGGAGTCGAGGATCGCGCGTTCACCGCGCGTCCGTCCTGCGTCCACTGCGGCAGTCACACCGAAGGGAATAGTGGAAAGATCGGCAGAAATGCCGAATTTGTCGGTCGATGCTACCTGAAGATGTACGTGAATATCGACGAGCCCTGCTGAGACGATCTTGCCTGCGGCGTCAAAGACATATGCCGTAGGGTCGTCGCATTCGATATGCGGCTCGATCCTTTCGATTTTATCGTCATTTGTCAATACGTCCGCATCGAAGAATTTATAGCCGTCAAAGACACGTCCGTTTTTAATCAATATTTTTCCCATTGGAATCTCCTTGCTTTGCTGTTTGAATGCCATTACGTCCACGAAAGAACGGCTTTTCCGTCGTCACTGTATTCGACGGTGCCCTTCTTGCGGCACATCTTGTCCATCTCGGTGCAGTATTCCTCGAAGGAGGAGAAGAGCGCTTTGTGCTCCGCAGCGACTTTACGCGCTTTTTCACCGGAATTTTCAAGAAGTGTACATACGAGGGCGGTTTGCAGAACTGCGGGATTAAACACGGCAAGCTCGGGATATTTTACGTGGTAGCTTTGCCCGTGCGTTTTTCCGCCGGCTCCGCTGGAGGAAGCCTGGAGGCACGGAATGACAGTGGCGAGATTACCCATATCCGAGCCGCCCGAGCCTGTGCCCGTAGGGAACTCAATGCCGTCTTCACCGCAAATCTCGCGTGCGATCGCTGCACCGAGCTCTACGAGCGTCGGACTACTGTCGTAGTCCCGTTCCGGAAAATAGACCTCAAGGTCATCGATCTCCACTCGCGCACCGAAGGCGACTGCCGCCGCAGTATACGCCCGATTGATCTTTTCGTTTGCCGATTTCATCGCCGCGTAGCTGTTGGCGCGCACGTTGGATTCGATCACGACGTTCCATGGCATATGCTGAACGGTGTCACCGCCTCTTGAAATGATCAATTGGTTTCGTACGTTTTGACTCGAGGGGAAGACCTCTCTAAGCGCGTTGATCGAGCCGAGGGCGGTCTGTGCCGCATAAAGTGCGTTCACACCGTTCGTGGGTGCGGCGCCGCCGACGCCCTTGCTACCGTAGTAGGTCACGCGCTTAGCAATGATTCCGCTGGTACCGCCTTTTCTGAATCGGAACTTAGGCTTGTCCCCGTGTGCGGTATGGACCATTACGGCGATATCGACGCCGCTGAAGTATCCCCGCCTCATAAATTCGCTTTTTCCGGAAAGATAGTGGATCTCGCCCCGATCACGTCGTGCGGCGCGCTCGCTGAGCTCGGTCATCTCCTCGGCGGGAACCGCGACGATACGGATCTTTCCGCACAGAGGGGCTAAGATCTCGGGTTCCCGCAGTACGCCTGCGACGCCGAGAAGGGCAGAGACCTGACAGTTGTGTCCGCACGCGGGCACGACACAGGTTCCGCTTCCGTCCCCGTCCTCCGTCGTCTCCTTCGGGACGAGGAGTGCATCGAGCTCACCGAGAACTGCGACGGTAGGACCGTCTTTTCCCGTGTCAATGTCAAAGTAGAAGCCCGGAATGTTTCCGGCTTCCGTAAGCGTGAAGCCCATTTTTTCGAATTCATTCTTGAGATAGTTGTGGGCGTCCCATTCCTTAAAGCCGGTCTGAGGATGCGCATAGATGTAACGCTCCGCTTCGAACATCATAGTTCTGTATGCTTGCATTTTTTCTGAAATAACGGTAGACCATTTGGAAGTCACGATCATCTCCCCTTTCTCTCTGCAAGGACGAGGTTATTCAATGTTTTTCGAATGGAATCTGATCCCACCGACGATCTCCGACAGTACCTTCTGCACCAGATAATCGTGCTCGTAGGTGAAGGGATTCTGCTTTGTGCCTTTCACATAAGCGTAGAAATCCTGCACTACGGCGTCGTAACGGTCGTTTGAAGCATTCAGATCAAACGGGATCGTTGTCTTCGTATCGGAGTAGGGATTTGCTCCCATCGCGGTGTCTGCGTAGGTCATGACCGTGGGATTCTCGATCGGGCAGATATTGACCGTTCCCTTGCTTCCCGAAACCACGAGCTGACGTCTGCCGTATCCGTTGACCTCGACCGAGGAAACGTAGATGCGTGCAAGCGCCTTGTCATATTCGAGAACGGCGAGATTGTTGTCCTCGAAGTCGATGCCGTCAAGTCCCGTATGCTTCAGGAACGAAACGACCTTTTTCGGCTCTCCCAAGAGATAAACGATGAGATCGACGAAATGGCTTCCGAGAATGTACATAATGCCGCCGCCGAAATTCGTCAGCCACTGCTTGTATTTCGGGCCGTGGAAGGTGCTCATCTCTGCGTTGATCGAATAGATCTCACCGAGATCTCCGTTCCTCAAGTGCTCAAAGGTCTTGAGCACTGCGGGATTGTAGCGGTACATATATCCGAGCTGAACGGCAAGATTTTTTGCCTTCGCCGTATCGAGCACGTATTTGTATTCCTCAAGTGTGCCGCTCGCGGGCTTATCCATATGAATATGCTTGCCCGCATCTACGCACATTTTTGCGTATTTCGTCAGATCCCAGACGTCGCTTTCGATCACGACTGCGTCGGACTGCTCAATGATCTCCTCGACCGAAAGACGGGGAAGCCCTGCGTAGCCCTTCATCGCTCCGCGCTTTTCAACCCAGCGTTCGTTTTCCTCGGCATATCCGATCACGTCAAATAGCTCGGGGAATTTCCGAAACGCCTTCATTTTGGCGTGTCCGTGATTGTGACCGATGCCGATCTGACCGATCTTGATTTTTTCCATACGATCATCTCCTTAAATATGAAGTAGTCCCTCCGCACAGAGGTCTGCGCGGATCGCATTGTGGATGTCGCTGCGCATTTTGATCACGGGAGCGTAGATCGTGCTCCAGCTCTTGTTTTCAAAATTAAAGTTGATATACGAAAAGCGACAGGCGTTGGTGAGCAGGATGACGTAGAGATCCTCCTCGCGGTTTATGTAGAAGCACTGTCCCGTAGAGCCTGCGTGACCGAAACTGCCGTCAGGGAATAGATCTCCTGTGTTCTCGCATTTTTTGTCAACGTAGACATATCCGAGCCCTCGGCTTTCGGAATATTCAGATGTGTAATTCGTTTCTGCTGCCGAGAACAGCTCCTCGGGATAGAGAATATCGCTCTTTTTTAGAATGGCTTCGATGAATTTTTGAATATCAAAGAGGCAGGACTGCTGACCGCCGCTTCCCGCGGGCTTTCCCATCATCAGAACACGGTCGCTGTCGTAGCGCTGCTTCGGCGTGTCCTTCCAGCGGTAGCAAAGCGCGGCGTTCGGTTCGTCAAGTGCGATCTCAAACGAGGTGCGCTCAAATCCAAGCGGACGTGCAAGGTTCTCTGTATAGATCTCCTCCAGCGTTTTCCCGTAGATTTTTTCAAGGATCAAGCCGAGGAGAATGAATGCGTTGCAAGAATATTTGCAATTCGTTCCCGGGGTGAAGAGAAGGGGATAGGAGAGGATCTTCGCGGCGATCCCATCACGTCCCGCCGCCACTGCTTCCTCGGAGAGAGGCTTTCGTTGGATCCCCGACGTGTGTGTCAGCATCTGTTTTACGGTGATTTTATTCTTGATCTCGTCTCCTGCATCAAAAAATTTGTCGATCGTGTCGTCAAGAGAGAGGAGTCCTTTCCCGATAGCCTGCAGGACGAGTGTAGAGGCAACGAGAACCTTTCCCATACTCGCAACATCGAAGTAGGTATATCCGTTGGCGTTTTCTGAGAAAAAGAGCTTTTCCTCACCCTTACAGTGAACGAGAAGGGCGTAGGTGTCAAACGTCCGCTGCCCGAGCATTTTTTGCAGCAGAGCTTCCGTGTTTTCTAGCTTCATTTCGCTTCTCCTTTTATCAGCTTTTTGTGAGGGGATTCAGGCTTACTCGATCGATCTCCAATCGAAGACCGTGCCTATGGGGAACATGGGGTCATCGCACAGCTGATTGTAGATCTCGGGCGCATCCTCGGGGGATACGACGCGGGAAACGATGGGAGCGGTCTGAATGCGTCCTGCGGCGATCAGATCGAGAACGGCATTGCAATCGTCCTGATGCGTCCAATGGTGCGGGTAGGATTCCAGCTTCGGACGAACGAGATTGTGCGCGCCGATCAGCTTGACACCGGGGCGGTGTACCTGCTGATAGTAGTCTACTCCGCAGTCCGAGACGCGCGTGCAACCGAGAAGAGAGATACGTCCCATCCACGAAGCGCATTCGAGTGCCTGCTTCATTGCGACGGATACGCCCGTGACCTCGACCGTCGCGCGTACGCCCTTGCCCTTCGTGACAGCCTTTACCTGCTCGACGAAATCGGGAGCGGAGGGGTCGAAGGCGTAGTCCGCACCAAGCTTCAGAGCAAGCTCGCGGCGGGCGGGGTTCAGATCGGCGGCGATGACAGGGTATGCGCCGCTGATGCGCAGGAATTGAAGCGCGAACGTGCCAAGCAGACCGAGGCCCATAACCATTGCGCTTTCTCCGACCTCGACCTCGAGCTTTCTTACACCGCCGAGGCCCATCGTCGCGATAATGACAAACGCCGCATCGAGCGAGTCGATCTCGTCATTTTCGACTTTCGTTACGTCTGCCTCGGGACGGATGTTATATTTCATATGCTTTCCGTGATAAACAAGCACGCGGTCGCCGACTGCTACGCTCTTTACCGCAGAGCCGATCTCGATCACACGACCAACGCCGCAGTAACCGAGGGACTTCGGAAATTTGTTTCCTCCGGCGTTCGGCATAGCCATAATGTTCGCGCGCTCGGTTCCGCCGCTGATCACGGTATATTCCATTTCGGTCAGGACCTCGTTATCCTTGAGCGCGCGAACGTCAACCTCAAGAAGCTCGGCCTTGTGCGGTGCGGTAAAAACGATCTTCTTTGATACCATAGCTTTTCTCCTTAATTGATTCTTCTGATCTTTTCGACGATCTCTGAGGTTGACTTCAGATCGATCTGCTCCATCGTGCTTCCTGCGTTATAGTGGTCGACGCAGAACGCGATCTGACCGCCGAGCAGGGGATTGATGATCCTCGACAGCATACCTGCCGCTCCGTTTGCGTGATAAGCAACGGGCGTCTTTACCTCTTTCTTCAGAAGAAGCATCGCGCGGATGCTCTCTGCGAGGTCGTCCTCGTTTTCAGCCTTTGTCACGATCTTGATAATATCGGGGTTTCGTTTCTCAAGAAACAGCGCGAGGTCGACGACCTGCTCACTCGTCATCGGGATGCCCGGGTGGCAGGAAAGGAGAACCTCCGCTCCCTTTGCGTGTGCGTGCTCGATGAGGGCGCACTGCTTCGAAATGATCTTTTCGTCGGTGACGACCTCCTTGGGGTTTCCCTTCGTGAAGGAATATTTGTCCTCGCCGCAGAAGCCGCTCTTTGAGGGTGGGTCGAAGGTATAGCCCTGCATATCAATGCCCGCAGCACCCGCTTCGACCGCGCGGAGGAAGCTGTCGATTCGCTCCTCCTCGGTGAGCCCCGCTTTTCCCATTGTAAATGTATTATTGTAATTCAGCGCAAGGATGGGGAGCCTTGTCGACGAAATGATCTTCTTCAGACTGTCTACGTCGCTGTTTGCGAGGCAGGACATATGAAGATCGATCATCGTTGCTCCGTCGAAGAGGCAGTTTTTGATTTCCGCGATTGCCGCGCGAACGCTCGTTTCTCTGACCACGCCTGCAACTGCGGGAGCTGTAAGTGTAGATAATTTTTGTGTCATACGATCACCTCCGAGAACAGTATAGCACAAGCACTTTCCGCAGTAAATATCAAATGTGATATGGTTTATCATATTTGATACAAAACATATTGACTATTTTTCTGTTTTGTGATATAATCTTCTAAAAAGCAAGGGGGCGGCGAAAAAATGAACGTAGAGGCTTTATCAAATTTGGTCATCACAAAGGTGCATTCGATCTCCACCTTTTATACGCCGAAGGACACGAAAAACAGAAGAAACGACCGCCCGCGTTGGGCAGTCGTCATCAAATACGAGGGGGAAACGGTCTATACCACGAACGGAAAACCGTTTTTGTCGGACCTAGGTCACGTGGTGATCTTGCCGCGTGGCTGCTGCTACGATTGGCAGTGTACACGGGCGGGGCATTTTTCCATCATTGAGTTTGAGAGTGAGAAGACCTTTGAGGAGCCGTTTTCCTTTTCTGTGAAAAACGGGGAAAAAATACTGAAAATGTTCAAGGATCTGGAATATAAGCGGAACCTACGAAAGCCTATGGCGGAGCTCGAGAGTATCCGTGACACGTATTCGATCATACTTGCGCTTACGCAGAACGAGGAAAAGCAGTATCTGCCCACCGAAAAGCAGCAAAAGATCTCGCCCGCCATCGAATATATCTCCCGACACTATAACGAGAATATTACGAACGACGCGCTTGCAGCCATTGCGGGGCTGTCCACCGTGTATTTCAGGAAATTGTTTACGGGCGTAATGGGCGTATCGCCCATTGCCTACGTGCACCGCTTCCGGATCGAGAAGGCGAAGGAAATGCTGAAGAGCGACTACGGCACGCTCTCGGATATGGCGCAGTCTCTGGGGTACTCCAGCCTTTACGATTTTTCAAGGGACTTCAAGAAGCATACGGGTGTTGCGCCGTCGAAATACGAGGGCGTATAACGGCGACCTGTTTTATGGATTTTTCGCGCTTTTGAGGGGGGAAAAGCCGTGCGAAAAAAAGTTTAAAAAATTTAAAAAAAGGTATTGACAAACAAAATGCATTGTGATATAATATCAAAGTCGCCGGGTAAAGCCGAGAGGTTTTAAGCCCGAAGGACATATGGGAGCATAGCTCAGCTGGGAGAGCATCTGCCTTACAAGCAGAGGGTCATAGGTTCGAGCCCTATTGTTCCCATTCATTTATGGCCTGGTAGTTCAGTTGGTTAGAACGCTAGCCTGTCACGCTAGAGGTCGAGGGTTCGAGTCCCTTCCGGGTCGCCACTTTTTAAAAGTCTTTTGCTTTATGCCTCTGTAGCTCAGTTGGTAGAGCAGGGGACTGAAAATCCCCGTGTCGTTGGTTCGATTCCGACCGGAGGCACCACTACGCGGATTTAGCTCATTTGGTAGAGCGCGACCTTGCCAAGGTCGAGGTGGCGGGTTCGAGCCCCGTAATCCGCTCCATTTCACGGGTGCGAGTTATTTGTACCCGTGTTGTACTGTAAAGGGCTGTCTTGCATCTCGCGTGACGACGCGGTAGCAGGCAGCGTCCTTACAGTCATTGAAAAGGCTCGAAGCAATTCGGGAGAATTGAATATGGCGCCATGGCCAAGCGGTAAGGCACGGGTCTGCAAAACCCTTATCCCCGGTCCGATTCCCACCGGAGGCACCCCTACGCGGCTTTAGCTCCTTTGGTAGAGCGCGCGCTTGCCCAGGTCTTGGTGGCGGGTTCGAGCCCCGTAATCCGCTCCATTTCACGGGTGCGAGTTATTTGTACCCGTGTTATACTGTA
>JAZSIN010000142.1:0-4334 GCA_045533845.1 Eubacteriales bacterium
GTACCAAATGCATTTGGTACTCACCCCTCTTTTGTTATGTGATTATCTGACGCCGAGTGCGCGCATCACGCGGTCAGCCTCATGGATGTCGTTCGACGTGAACATTCTGCAACCGAGATCGATCGCCTTTTTGTAGATCTCCTCGGTGTCTGCGAGACACACGCATGGCTTGATGCCGTGATCGAGGCAATACTTGAAGTTCTCGGGGTATTCGAGCGGGAGGTGCCCCTTTTCGTTAGCGTACATACAACACCAATCGTAGAGCTCCTTCTCGGGAACATCGGAGATATCCTTCGTTTTCGGCGCGTGGTAGATGCCCTGACCGTGGATCGGATAGCGATGACCTACGCGATTATAGATGTGTTCAAGCACGCGGTCGCTGAAGGAATTCACCATAGAGCGGTCGCCGAGACCGTACGCCTCGATCATATCGATAAGAAGATCGGCGGCGCGGAATGCGTGCTCGTCACCAACGGAGACGGGGTAATCCTTCAGCTCCCAGTTGATGAGGAGGGGCGTGTCCTTGATCCACTCCATAAATTCGGCGACGGTCGGGACCTTCGTTCCGCGGAAGTCCTCGGAGAAGAGATAACCTGCGTCAAGCTCCTTGATCTCGTCGAGCGTCATTTCATCGACGAAGCGGTCGACACCCGCCGTGCGGAGCGCACTTCTGTCGTGCATAATGATGAGATGCCCGTCCTTCGTCAGATGAATATCGGTCTCGATCATATCGACGCCCGCTTCAAGAGAAGCGTAAAACGCAGGCATCGTATTTTCGGGACAATTCTTACGGTCGCCGCGATGTGCGGCAAGAATGATACCTTTCGAATCCATAGTGAACCTCTTTCGTGAATTTAATAGTAGCGTTCTCTCCGCTTCTTTCTGACGCGGAAGAAGATAATGATACAAACGATGAAGAGCACCTCGCAGAGCGCGACGATGTAGATCGGGGAAACGCCCTCGTCTGATCCGATCTTGAGCTTACTCCAGAGTCCCGTCATCAGCGCGTTGGTCTCGACGTCAAGCGAGCGGTAGGCATAGGTCTCAAACTGCTCCTTGAAGTGAACTCCGTCGGGGTAGAGGATCTCCACCGCATCCTCCTTGATCTCGGTGAGATATGTGAGATACTCCTCGTTTTCCACGACGAGCTTATTGGGGGAGGCATAGCAGATCATCTCAGCGTTTGCGATCGCGATCTCCTCCTCAAGCATAAAGTTGATGAAGATATTCGCGAGCTCGGGGTTCTGTGCCGTCTTCGGAATACACATCGCATCGATGAAGTAGTTGGTGACGTCGGGCTGACAGAACCGAAGATTCTCGTTGTTCGGGTACATAAAGAGATAGTCGCCCGCGTAGTACGAGGAGATATACGCTTCGCCGCTTTCCATTTTGTTATAGATTTCGTCCATAACGTAGGACTGGATCAAGGGCTTCTGTGCGGCGAGGGATTCGTATACGCGCGTCCAATCCTCCTCGCTCGTGGTATTTACGTCGATGCCGAGACGGTACATTGCGATACCGAAGGCATCACGAGAATTGTTGTACTGAAGGATGTTGCCTGCGTATTTCTCGTTCCACATGAGATCCCAGCCTGCCGCCGCATCCTCCTCCGAAACGAATTTCGAGTTATAGATGATGCCTACGACGCCGTAGGTGTAGGGAACGGTGTATTTTTCCTCTGGGTCATAGTAGAGCCCCTTGAAATCATCGTAAATGTACTGGTAGTTGTCGATGACCGAGTAGTCGAGCGGAAGAAGCATATCCTCATTCACCATACGGTCGATCATATAGTCGGACGGGATGATAACGTCGTATCCCGTCGCGCCGCTTGCGAGCTTATTATACAGGTCCTCGTTCGAGGAATAGGTCGTATAATTGACCGTAACGCTTTCGCCGTAGGTCTCGTAGTACCAGCTTTCAAACGCCTTGATGACGTCGAGAGAGTCCTCGGAGCCGTCGGAGATGTATTCGCCCCAGTTATAGACGTTCAGGACGTTTTCCTTTGCGGAATCACAGGAGGAAAGACCGACAAGGAGGGAGAGCGAAAGAAGAACGAAGAGAACAAAAGAAGAGAGTCGCTTCATCATACCGCGTCACCTCCGCTTCGCTCAGCCGCGTTTTTTTGTGCCCGACGTACCGCCTTCTTTTTTGCGATCAGTGCCTTTTCCTGCGCGGTCTTCGGCGTTGCGAAGTTCGACAGAAGAAGCAGAACGAAAATGACGACGAACATGATCGTACAAAGCGCGTTCATATCGGGGGTAACCTCACGCTTTGTCATCGAATAGATGAGGATCGGAAGGGTCTGAAAATCGGTACCGATCGTGAAATTCGAGATAACGAAATCGTCAAGCGACAGTGTGAACGCCATAATCGCGCCCGAAACGATGCCCGACATGACCGAAGGCAGCTCGATCTTATAGAACACCTGAAAGGGTGTACAGCCCAGGTCAAGCGCCGCCTCCGAAAGATAAGGATCCATCTGTCGGAATCGCGGAAGCACCGAGAGGATCACGTAGGGAACGTTGAAGGTGATGTGTGCGATCAGAAGTGTTCCAAAGCCGAGCAGGCTGTTCTGCAGGCTGAAGAGCGTCTGAATAAAGACGAAGAGCAGAAGGAGAGAGATGCCCGTTACAATATCGGGATTCATCATCGGGATATTCGTGACTGCCATTACCGAGCGGTAGAGCAGCTTCTTGCGCATACGGTAGAGACCGTATGCCGCAAGCGTTCCGATCACGGTTGAGATGAGCGAGGAGAGCAGGGCGATCATGAGAGAATACTTGAGCGCCTCAAACGCCTTTCCGCTGTTGAAGAGCTCCTTGTACCAACGGAGTGAAAAGCCCGTGAAATTCGTCATGCTCTTCGACTCGTTGAAGGAGAAGAGGATCATGATCGCGATCGGCATATAGAGGATCGCGAAGACGAGTCCGATGTAGAAGCGCGAAAGCAGAGAGGATTTCTTCGTCACAGTACCACCTCCTCGCCGTCGTTGTCCCCGAACTTGTTCATAATTGCTGTACACACGAGGACGATCACCATCAAGACGAGCGACATCGCGGCACCGATGTTATAGGTGTTGGGGTTTCCGAATGCTGTTTCGATCGCGTCACCGACGAGCAGATACTGTCCGCCGCCGAGCTTCTGAGAAATGTAGAAGGTGCTGATCGAGGGGACGAAGACCATCGTGATCCCCGAAATGATGCCCGATATCGAGAGCGGGAAAATAACCTTAAAGAGGGTCTGTGTGCGGCTGCAGCCAAGATCGGCAGCGGCCTCCGAAAGCTTCGGATCGAGCTTCGAAAGAACGGTATAGATCGGAAGCACCATATAGGGCAGGTAGTCGTAGACCATGCCAAAGATAACGGCGCCGGGAGTATTGATCATATGGAGGGGATCCATTTTGCCACCCGTCAGCTTCATCAAAAAGGAATTGATGATGCCCGTATCCTCGAGCAGCTTCATGATCGCATAGGTGCGGATCAGGAAATTGATCCACATCGGAAGCATTACCATCATAATGAGGAGCTTCTGCGTTCGGGGCTTTGCACCTGCGATCGCATAAGCAAGCGGATATCCGATGAGGAAGCAGATCAGCGTTGCGATCAAAGAATAACAGATCGAGCGGAGGAAAGCATCCTTATACTCGAAAAGACCCGTAAAATTCGTGAACGTGAACGAGCCGTCTGCATCGGTAAAGGAAAAGTATGCGACGAAGATCAGCGGCGCGACGACGAACAGGATCGCCCAAAGAATGTGCGGTGCGGCAGCGAGACGCTGCATAATGCTCCTTTTGGGGGGAGGGACTGCGGCAAGATCGCCGCTTTTCTTGCGGATCGAGCTTGTCACAGCTGAGCACCTCCTTCGTCTTCGGGCGCAGAGAGATCGGAGGGGGTAAGGAGACCGGGGTCGGAGACTGCGTCAAACTCATCCGAGAAGGAGGAATAATCGCCGTAAAGCTCGGAAAATTCGGACTTATGCATAATATGGATCGCGTCGGGCTCGATGTACATACCGATCATTTGATCGACTGCCGCGTAATCGGTCGACTGGATCATCCACTTGAAGCCCTGTACGTCAACGATGATCTCGTAGTGTACACCCTTGAAGGTCACGGCGGTTACCGTACCCGTCAGCATACCCTTTTCGGGAGAAACGATGTCGATGTCCTCAGGGCGGACGACGACGTCAACGGGCTCGTTCGGAAGGAAGCCGCCGTCGAGACAGACGAATTCCTGACCTGCTAAGCGAACGAGCTTGTCCTTCAGCATCGTGCCGTCAAGAATATTGGATTCGCCGATAAAGTCCGCGACAAAAGCGTTCTCGGGCTCGTTGTA
>JAZSIN010000178.1:0-2213 GCA_045533845.1 Eubacteriales bacterium
TGACGTCGAGGCGGCGAGAGGAACGATCGGAGACGTAATGGTCGACCGTATTCGCCTTGATGCGGGTCGCATCAAGGGAATGGCAAACGGCATTCGTGAGGTAGCGGTGCTTCCCGATCCGCTTGGCGGACTGCTTGAAGAGAAGACGCTCCCGAATGGTCTTTCCGTGAAGAAGGTGCGCGTTCCGCTCGGCGTGATCGGCATTATTTACGAGAGCCGCCCGAACGTGACGTCGGACGCGGGTGCGCTCTGCTTCAAGAGTGGAAACGTCTGCGTTCTGCGCGGCGGCAAGGAGGCGTTTCGCTCCTCCTTCGAGATCGTTTCGGTGCTCCGCGAGGCGCTCAGATCCTGCAATTTGAACGAAAACTTCATCAACGTTGTCGAGGACGTAACGCGCGCGAGCGCGACCGAGCTGATGACGGCGGTCGGTTACGTCGATGCCCTGATCCCTCGCGGTGGCGCGGGTCTGATCCGTGCTTGCGTCGAGAATGCGCGCGTCCCCTGTATCCAAACGGGAACGGGCATTTGCCATATCTACGTTGACAAGGACGCCGATCTCAACAAGGCGATCCGCATTCTTGAAAACGCGAAGACGAGCCGTCCCTCGGTGTGCAACGCCGCAGAGGTCTGCCTCGTAAACGAAGCGATCGCGGGCGAATTTCTTCCGCTCGTGAAGAAGTGCCTCTCGGACGAAAGACGGGAAAAGGGACTCGCGCCCGTTTCCTTCCGTTGCGACGAGGGGGCGCTGAAGATCCTCGGGGGAACGCCTGCGGGCGAACACGATTTTGACACCGAATTTCTTGACTACATCCTTGCCGTGAAGCTCGTAAAGGATGTAAACGAGGCGGTACGGCACGTCGGTGCGCACTCGACTCACCACAGTGACTGCATCGTCTCTGAGAATGCGGACGCGATCGCGCTCTTTATTCGTGCGGTCGATTCCGCGGCTGTCTACGTTAATGCCTCGACGCGCTTCACCGACGGCGGTGAATTCGGCAAGGGCTGTGAGATCGGTATCTCGACACAGAAGCTGCACGCGCGAGGCCCGATGGGGCTCGAGGAGCTTTGCTCGTACAAGTATATTGTGACGGGCAACGGTCAGGTCAGATAAGATAGCAAAAGGAAAAGAGGAAGGGCTATGAAATATACGCTTGGATTTATCGGATGCGGCAACATGGGCGGTGCGCTTGCCCGTGCGGCGGGGAAGACTCTCGCGGGAGGCGAGATCGCGGTATGTGACCGCGACGGCTCAAAGACCGAGACGCTCCGTTCGGAATTCGGCGCGGTGGTGACTACGTCGCAGGATATTGCCGAAAACGCTTCGTTTATCGTGCTTGGGCTTAAGCCGCAGTATATGGAGAGCGGCATCGCGGAATTCGCAGAGATCCTGAAGAAGCGTACCGACGCGACTGTTATTACGATGGCGGCGGGGCTTTCGATCGCGGCGATCCGTTCTTTTATCGGCGCGGAGCTCCCTGCGATCCGTATTATGCCGAACACGCCCGTTCTCGTCGAAAGAGGAATGGTGCTGTATACGGTCAACGGCGTTTCTTCCGAAAAGGAGGAGCAGTTCCTTGCGTCCTTCAAGGCGGCAGGACTCTTTGATCGCATTCCCGAATCGATGATTGATGCGGGAAGTGCGATCTCGGGCTGTGGTCCTGCATTTGTGTATCTCTTCGCAGAGGCGCTTGCGGACGGCGCGGTCGAATGCGGCGTTCCGCGCGACAAGGCGGCGCTTTACGCGGCACAGACCCTTTCGGGCGCCGCAGAGATGCTCCTCCGCTACGGTCACCCGGGTGAATTGAAGGACGCTGTGTGCAGTCCCGGCGGAACGACGATCGCAGGCGTGCACGCGCTTGAAGCGGGCGGACTGCGAAGCACCGCGATGGATGCCGTTACGGCGGCATACCGGAGGACGCTCGAGCTCAAGAAGTAAGACTCTGCTCAAAGCATCATAATAAAGCAGGAGTGAAGAAAATGCAGATCGATAGGGAGATCATTAGCGGCAATATCGAGGTCCTCGAAATCGACGGAGACCGAGTAAGGATCGAGCGGGAGCTACGGGATACCCCCCCCGACAGAGATTGGTTTTATTGGGCGTTCCGTGTAACGGGCGCGGCGGGAAGGACCGTCACCTTTGAATTCCCACATAAAAATCGGGTCGGCTACTTTGGCGCGGCGGTCTCTCACGACCAGATCCATTGGAGCTGGTC
>JAZSIN010000177.1:0-2854 GCA_045533845.1 Eubacteriales bacterium
TACGATCCGACTTGAAGTCCGCCGCCGATTCCCTTCGCGGTCGAGACCACGTCGGGAGCGATCCCATACTGCATATACGCGTACAGCGTGCCCGTCCGTCCGTTTCCCGTCTGCACCTCGTCGATCATCAATACAACGTCGTGCTCCTTCGCGTAATCGGCGACCGCCTTGACAAACTCTGCGTCAAGCGCATTCACACCGCCCTCTCCCTGCACGCATTCGATCAGAATACCCGCCGCCTTACACGCGTCCATCGTTCTGTAGAATGCCTCAAGATCGTTTGCGGGGGTGTGAACGAATCCGGGGGTAAGGGGCTGAAAGAGCTCGTGATAGTGCTCCTGTCCCGTTGCCGAAAGCGTCGTCAGCGTTCTGCCGTGGAAGCTGTTTTCAAGCGTCACGATCGTGCTATATTCCGCGCCCTTCTTCTCTGCCGCGTATTTTCTTGCGACCTTGATCGCACATTCGTTTGCCTCCGCGCCCGAGTTCGAGAAGAAGACCTTCTTCATTCCCGTTTTCGTGCAAAGCAGCTCTGCGAGCTTCCCGCACGGCTCGGTGTAGTAGAGGTTCGACATATGCTGAACGCGCGACAGCTGGGCTGTCACCGCCGTTACCCACGCGTCGTCCGCAACGCCGAACGCCGTGACGCCGATGCCCGAGCCCATATCGATGTATCGCTTCCCCGCGGTGTCGTAAACCTCCGAGCCCTTGCCCGAAACGATCTCAACGGGAAAGCGCGCGTATGTACCCGCGACGTATTCCTTGTCTCTCGTCTGAATTTCACTCATTGTTTGCTTTCCGCCACGTATTTATGGCTTACCCTCTCGTAAACATCGTACCTGCGCCCTCGTCGGTGAGAAGCTCCATCAGGATCGAATGGGAAACGCGTCCGTCCATTATAACGACGTTCTCGACGCCCTTCGTGATCGCCTCCACACAGCACTCGACCTTCGGGATCATACCGCCCGAGATCGTTCCGTCCTCCTGCAGGCGCTTTGCCTCGCTGACGGTAAGCTCGGGGATCAGCGTCGAGGGATCATCCTTGTCCTTCAGGAGTCCCTCGATATCGGTCATCATAATGAGACGCTCAGCGTTCAGTGCACCAGCGATAAACGCCGCCGCCGTGTCGCCGTTGATGTTGTAGGCGTTGCCCTCCCTGTCGCATCCGACCGTCGAGACAACGGGGATGTAGCCCTTTTCGAGGAGGTCGAGCACGGGGGAAATGTTGACCTTGACGATCCGTCCGACGTAGCCGAGGCGCTCGTCCTTCATCTCTGCCTCGATGAGGCGTCCGTCCATACCCGAAATGCCCATCGCCTTGCCGCCCTTCATTTCGAGCAGGTTGACGAGGGTCTTGTTGACCTTGCCCGCGAGCACCATCTGTACGATGTCCACGGTCTCCTTATCGGTCACGCGGAGTCCGTTCACGAACTCGGGCTTCTTGCCGAGCTTCGCCATCAGCTCCGAGATCTCGGGACCGCCGCCATGTACGAGAACGACCTTCACGCCGATCAGCCAGAGAAGTGCGATGTCCTCCATCACCTGTTCCTTCAGATGCTCGTTGATCATGGCGTTCCCACCGTACTTGATGACAACGATCTTGCCCGTGTATCTGCGAATGTACGGAAGCGCCTGCGTCAGAACCTCAGCACGTTCCGCGTTCGAAAAATGATTGTCCGTCATACGTTACTCCTCACGTTCTGTAGTCGCCGTTGATCTTGACGTAATCGTAGGTGAGGTCACAGCCCCAAGCGGTTGCCGTTCCGTCGCCGTCGCCGACCGATATAACGATCTCGATCTCCCGTTCAAGGAGGATCTCCTTTGCCTTTTCCTCGGAGAAGTCCACACCCGCACCGTTCACGCAGACCGTGATCTCGCCCTTTGCTGAGCGGAAAGATACGTCGACGCGGTTTACGTCAACATCCGCACCGCTGTAGCCGATCGCACACAGAACGCGGCCCCAATTGGCGTCTGCGCCGAACATCGCCGCCTTCAGAAGGCTCGAGCAGATGACACTCTTCGCGACCGTCTTTGCGGTTTGAATGTCCTTCGCACCCGAAACGTGGCACTCGAGGAGCTTCGTCGCGCCCTCACCATCGCCCGCGATCATGCGGCAGAGATAGACCGTAACGGTGTTCAGCGCCTTCATAAACGCGGTGAAATCCTCTCCCTCTGCGGTAATCTCGTCATTTCCAGCCATTCCGTTTGCAAGGACGGTGACCATATCGTTCGTCGAGGTGTCGCCGTCTACGCTGACCATATTGAAGGTGTCCGCAATATCGGTCGACAGCGCCTTCTGAAGCATCTCGGGACTGATCGCAACGTCGGTCGTGATAAAGACGAGCATCGTCGCCATATTCGGGTGGATCATACCGCTTCCCTTTGCGATGCCGCCGATGCGGCAGGTCTTGCCGCCGACGGTGAACTCGACCGCGATCTCCTTCTTCACGGTGTCGGTCGTCATAATGCCCTCAGCCGCAGCCTCGCCGCCTTCCTTCGACAGCTCTCGTACAAGCGTGGGGATGCCGTTTGCGATCGGCTCAATGTTCAAAGGCTGACCGATGACGCCCGTCGACGCCACAACGACGTCGGACGAAGCGATGCCGAGCTCCTTCGCGAGAAGCTCACTCATCGTTTCCGCGATCTCGATGCCGTTCGCGTTGCAGGTGTTCGCATTTCCGCTGTTGCAGATGACCGCCTGCGCCTTTCCGTCCGCAATGTGGTTTTTCGTTACGGTGAGGGGCGCACCCTTCACGAGGTTCGTCGTATAAACTGCCGCCGCAGTCGCCTTCCGTTCGCTGTAAATGAGGGCGATATCCCGTTTTGTACGGTTCTTACGAATCCCGCAATGGATCCC